>JAAFHI010000771.1 GCA_013298335.1 Actinomycetota bacterium | reverse complement strand
GAACGCCATGGGCTTCGACGGCGAACGCCTCTATGTCGGAACGCTCGACCGGGGCCTGCTGGTTTTTGATGTCACGCGGAGAAACTGGCGGGTCTGGCGGGCCGGACTGGCCTCGCCCAACGTCACCGCCGTGGCGGTTCGGGGCGACACGGTGTTCGTCGGAACCACCGGCGGGGTAAACCGCATCGAGAAACGCCGGTTTACAAGCTGAAGAAGGAAAGAGCCACAGATTTCACGGATAACACGGATTTTAATACAGGAAAAACCTGAATCCGTGTCATCCGTGTCATCCGTGTCATCCGTGGCGAAAAATCACAAAATCCCGAAGAATTTCAACGCGAAGAATCCGCCCACCAGCGCCGCGAACGCGAACGCCAGCTTGGGATAGTGCTTGAACGGACAGCCGCCTTCATCAGCCATGGGGAACCTCCGGAACTCAGTTCGACCGGTAGTTGGTGAACTGCATGTCGATGCCGAAATCCTGCGTCTTCAGCTTCGCGATCACGTCCTGCAACACGTCGCGATCCTTGCCCGACACCCGGACGGAATCGCCCTGAATCGAGGGCTGCACCTTGACCTTGGTGTCCTTGATGAACTTGACGATTTCCTTGGCCTTGTCGGTCGGAATTCCCTGCTGGAGCGTCACGTGCTGGCGCACCGTGCTGCCCGCGGCCGGTTCGACTTTGCCGTAGGTCAGCCCCTTGAGCGGCACGTTGCGCTTGACGAGCTTCGATTCGAGGATTTCCGTGAGGCTCTTGAGTTTGAAGTCGTCGTCGGAAATCAGGACGATGTCGTTTTCTTCAAGGGATATCTCGCTCTTGCTGCCCTTGAAGTCGAAGCGCTGGCCGACTTCCTTCAGTGCCTGATTGATTGCGTTGGTAACCTCGGTGAGGTCGATTTTCGAAACGATGTCGAAGGTGTTTTCTTTCGCCATGATGGGTGCGTTTTCGGGTTGGGATGAACGAGACACGCGAATGAACGCCGCTTGCGCCCATTCGCGTGTCTCGCGAAACGAAGACGGGATTCCCCGTCAGTTCTTGATGATGCTGTCCGACGTGGTCGCGGGCCGGCTCGGGCTCGCGGTCGCCTTGCGGACGCTTTGGGCCAACTGTCTGGCATTGGCGATTTCACCGATGCCGCGGATGACCTGTGAATCATTCGAAATGGTGATTTCCACCGACGTATCGTAGCCGAACGCCGCAGTCACGATTTCCCGGCGAAGCTGCTGCCGGATGAAGGCGTCGTTGCCGTTCAGCGAAGCCGCGTTCACGCTGTATTCCTTGCCCCGTTCGGCAACGAACTTTTTGAAGGCTTCGACGAGTTTGTCGCTCACCGCGAAATCGGTATCGGCCAGGGTGTGATTGAAATCCACCGAGGTCACGCGATATTCGGGGAATCCCGGAATCTGGCCGTTGGTCAGCAGGCGACCGAAGCCGAAGGTGGCGGAAGAAAGCCGAAGCTGCGTCACTGTCAGAAGATCGGGCTTGGCCTTCACGTCGGGCTCGATGCCGACGCCGCCCAGCACTGGACGCTTGGCGTCGGTCAGGAAGCTGTTGTCGCCGTTTCCGCGGCTGACTTCGGTGGTGGAGCGCCGGCGCTGATATTCATACAGCGAGGCGTGGTCGTACTGCCGCTGGATCAACCGTCCGCTCGGCGTGAAGTATTTCGCCGAGGTCAGCGTCAGTCCGTAGCCTTCCGGCAGCGGGTAGACCGACTGCACGAGACCTTTTCCGAAGCTCGTTTCGCCGACGATGATGCCCCGGTCATGATCCTGAATCGCACCGGCGAGGATTTCCGAGGCGCTGGCGCTGCCGCCGTTGACCAGCATCACGAGCGACATGTCCTCGGGGGTCGAATTGTTCGAGGTCAGCGCGTTTTCAAAAACGTTGCCGCTCTTGCTGCGTCCCTTGATGGTCACGATCTTCTGACCGCGGCTCAGGAACTGGTCGGCGATGGAGCGGGCCTGGTCAACCAGTCCGCCGGGATTGTCCCGAATGTCGAGAATCACCGCCGTCGCGCCGAGCGACTTGAGTTTGCGGAGCGCCGCCGCGACTTCCTCGCCGCTCGCCTGACCGAAACCGCGCCGGAAGGCCAGATATCCGATGCCCGGCTTGATCATGTAGACGTTGGAGACCGTCGGCTGCCCGACCGAATCGCGAACGATCCGGGCCGTAATCGGCTGCGCCTCCCCCGGACGCGACACGGTCACCATCACGGGCGTTCCGCGCAGGCCGCGCAGGTGACTGCGAACCTTCGCCGAATCCCATCCGGTGGTGGGTTCGCCGTCGATGGCTGTAATCTCGTCGCCGTAGCGAAGCCCGGCGCGAAAAGCCGGGGTGTCCTCGAAGGGCGACCAGACGAAAACCTTTTCGCCGTACTGCACGATCAGCGCGCCGACGCCGGAATACTGCGCCTGCTGCGAACCGCGAAAATCGAGGAATTCATCGCGGGTGAAAAAACTCGAATGCGGGTCGAGGGTGCGGAGCATCCCCGTCGCCGCGCCTTCGCACAGACGTTCCGGATCGACTTCCCCGGAATACTTGTCCTCGACGAGCGCCATCGCCTCGATGTAGGCCGAAGCGACCGCTTTCCCTTTTTGGGTATCGCCCTGATCGAGTCCGAACTCGAAATCCTGAGCGCGTACGAAAACCGCGTTGTTGAACAGGAGCGCGGCACACGCAATGAGCGCGAGCCAGACCGCGCGTCGAGGCGGAGAGGTGCGAAGAGTTTTGGTCATTCAGAAGTTCCCGCGATGATTGAAATTGCCCGCATTCGCCGGACTGCACAGCATCTTACCGGATGGTCGTTTTGCGTCAAGCATTTGGAGTCTGGGGAGTCTGGGGAGTCTGGGGAGTCTGGGGAGTCTGGGGAGTCTGGGGAGTCTGGGGAG
>JAAFHI010000666.1 GCA_013298335.1 Actinomycetota bacterium | reverse complement strand
GAGCGGCTTCGACCTCGACTATTCGTGGGATTTGCTGAAAACGGTGGATGAGACGTTCCTGCGCGGCGGCCCGGCCACGCTCATCCGCAACGAGTGGACGCGAGAGCGCGCACGCTATGAGCAGGGCGCGCTGCACCTGCGCTTTTCCGACAATCATGACGAACAGCGCGCCATCGCCAAATTGAGCCTGGATGGCGCGCGGGCAGCCTCGGCGCTGATGTTCACGCTCGACGGCGTGCCGCTCCTCTACAACGGGATGGAAGTTGGCGACACGGCGGAATCGGGCGCGCCCGCGCTGTTCGAGAAGATTCCGATTCTCTGGGCCATCGGCGAACGCCGCCCCCAGTTCCGGCCCTTTTACAAGGAACTCATCGCACTGCGGAAAGGTCATGCCGCGCTGCGGTCGGGCTCGCTTCAATGGCTCGCCAACAGCGATGAAAACCGTGTGTTGAGCTACGTCCGGCGCGACGACAAGGACGAGTTTCTCATCGTCGTGAACTGCTCGAACCGTCCGTTCGTCGGTACGGTCGAAGCCGCCGACGGCCCGAAGTTCCGCGACGTAACGCCCGGCGTGAAGGACAAACGCCCCGTTGCCCTGCCCACGGTATCGCTGGATGCCTGGGGCTTCCGAATCTTTCAGAAGCAGTAGTTAGCGGCTAGCGGTTAGTGGTTAGTAACTTGAACTGACTGGCGCACCGACCAACTACTAACAACTAACTGCTATCTACTAACTACTCCGATGCAGACACTCGACAATCTCCCCGGAAAATTTCTCACCGCCGCGTGGCGCTGGCTGGCCATGATCAACTACGAAGTTGACCCGGCGGTGCTTGAGCCCTACGTGCCGAGCGGAACGAAGCTCGACGCCTGGAACGGCAAAACGTTCATGAGCATGGTCGGATTCCGCTTCGTGGACACGAAGGTGCTCGGCATCCCCGTTCCCTTTCATCGTGATTTCGACGAGGTGAATCTGCGGTTCTACGTACGGGGCGAAGGACCGGAAGGCGCGCGGCGCGGCGTGACCTTCATCAAGGAAATCGTGCCGCGCTTCGCGATCAGCCTCGTGGCGCGGACGGTCTACAACGAGAATTACGTCACGATGCCGATGCGCCACGCGCTCGACGTGACCGACGGCGAGATGAAACCCGGCGGCACGGCGGCCTACGAGTGGAAGCACGCGGGGCGCTGGAATTCGATGAAAGTCGTCACGAAAGGCGCACCCGCGCTGATTACGCCCGGCTCGGAAGAGGAATTCATCACCGAGCATTACTGGGGCTACGCCGCGCAGCGTGACGGCGGCACGATGGAATATCGCGTGGAGCATCCGTCGTGGCGTGTCTGGCAGGTCAGCGACTATGCCTTCGACTGCGATATCGAACAGATTTACGCGCCCGAATTCGTGCCCTATCTGCGCGGCAAGGCGAGTTCGGCCTTTCTCGCGGAAGGTTCGGCGATCACGGTCCGGAGCGGAGTGAGACTCGATGGATAACGGCACCGATCGTCCGCGTCGCATCGGCCTGCTCGGCGGGACGTTCGACCCGATTCACTACGGGCATCTGCGGCTGGCCGAGAGCCTGTCGGCCATCTTCAACTTTGACGAACTGCTGTTCATCCCGACCTACAGCCCGCCGCACAAGGAATTCGAAACGGTCACGTCGGCCTATCACCGCTACACCATGACGGTGCTCGCCACGCTTCAGATGGAACGGGCATCGGTCTCGACGGTCGAGATTTTCGCACCCGAACGGCCCTTTACCGCCGATACCATCGACACGATGCGCCGGGACTACGGCCCCGACGCCGACATCTTCTTTCTGATGGGCGCGGATTCGTTCGTCAGCCTGCCGAAATGGGAACGCTATCGCGTACTGCTTGACAGTTGTCATATTATCGCGATGACTCGTCCGAAATACGAAGTCGCCGATCTCACGACGCTGGCCGCGCAATACGGCGCGGGGCGGGTCGTGGACCTTCGCGAGGGGAAAGCCAGTCCCCACGCGGTCTCGGCGAATCTCGATACCGGAATGCATGTTTTTCTGACGGATTTGTTCGCCCTCGACGTTTCGGCGACCGACATCCGGCAGGCGGTCAGCGAAGGCCGATCCATCGCGCGGTTCGTACCGCCGCTCGTCGAGCGGTACATTCACACTTACAAGCTGTACACGAAATGACGACTGAACTTACAACGACGACTGAAACGACAACGACCACCCCGACGCCCGCAACGCCATCCAAACTGCGCGACGAGCGCGTCCGCACGGCGGTGCATGCCGGCCTCGACAAAAAAGCCCTCGGCCCCATCGTGCTCGACACGGGGGCGCTGACGTCGATTGCCGACTACTTCATAATTCTGAGCGGTACGTCCTCACGGCACGTGCAGTCCGTATCCGATGAAATCGAAAAGAAGCTCCGCGAGGAGGGCACCCGTCCGCGCCACATCGAGGGCCGCGGCGAAGGCGAATGGGTACTGATGGATTACGGCGATTTTCTCGTTCACATCTTCACCGAGGAAAACCGCCGCTTCTACGCGCTGGAACGACTCTGGGGCGATGCCCCGCGGATCAATGTCGAATAAGACAGTCTCGGAGTCTCGGGAGTCTTGAGCGTCTCGGGAGTCAACCAACCGGTTTCCCAAGACTCCCAAGACTCCCAAGACTCCCAAGACTCCCAAGACTCCCAAGACTCCCAAGACTCATTCGAGTGAGTAATGATTCCCTTCTAGTTTCAGCATCGAAGGCCATGCGCGAGGCGATGGACGTCGCGGCGCGGGTGGCCCCGACCGATGCGACGGTCATCATCAGCGGCGAAAGCGGCACCGGGAAAAATCTTCTCGCCCGGTGGATTCACGACCACAGCCGCCGTGCCAACGCGCCCTTCGTTTCCATCGACTGCGGCTCTCTTCCTGAAAATCTGCTGGAAGCCGAACTCTTCGGTTTCGAACGCGGTGCCTTCACGGGCGCAACGGCGGCCAAGGCCGGGCGCTTCGAGGCGGCCCAGCATGGGACGCTCATCCTTGATGAAATCGCAGCGTTCACGCTTCAGGGACAGGCGAAATTGTTGCGGGTCATTGAAGAACGGCGCTTCACGCGACTCGGCGGCCATCAGCCGTTCGCGCTCAAGGTTCGCCTGCTCGCGCTGACGAATATCGACCTGACGGAAGCGGTCGCCCGCAAATCCTTTCGCGAAGATCTCTATCACCGCCTCAACGTCATCCACATCCAGCTTCCGC
>JAAFHI010000668.1 GCA_013298335.1 Actinomycetota bacterium | reverse complement strand
GGCCCGCCGGAACTGCGCGACTTCGTCGAACAGAGCCTGCGGCTGACGCAGACCTACATTCCCTACCCGCTGAATTTTTACGACGTGTCGGAAGACTTTCTCTGGGAAGACGACCGGGTGACGATTTCCGCCGCCCAACTGAAGCACCGCATCCCGGCCTACGGTTATCGCGTCGAGGAAAAACATTCCGACGGACGGTTTCTGGTCGAACGCGCCAAGGCGCTCGGGATTCCGGCGGGGCCGATCTATTCGCAATTGAAACGCGGCGAAACCGTCACGCTGGAAGACGGGCGGACCATCGACGGACGCGACCTCTGCGAAAGCATGCGACCGGGGCGCTGTTTCGCCTACTGCACCGACACGACCTACTGCGACGCCGCGGTACGGCTGGCGCGGCACGCCGACGTCCTCGTCCATGAATGCACGTTTCTGAACGCCGACGAGGCCCGGGCCATCGAATCCACCCATTCGACCGCGGGCATGGCCGGTCGGGTCGCCCGCGAAGCCGAAGTCGCGAAACTGATCGTGACCCATTTCAGCGCACGCTACAGCGAGGAAACCGATCCGGGATTCCAGACGCTCATTGACGAAGTCCGCGCCGAGTTTCCCAGAACGGAAGCGGCCCGCGAACTCGCGCCGTACGCGGTCACGGGCCGAACCGACTGAACCGGGAGACGGCGTTCAGTATCTCGGATGACGTTCGTCGCGCGAAATGGCGCGGCTGGTCCGGTTCAATTCACCTTCAATGCGGCGGTGTTCGCGGGGCGTCAGCCGCCCGCCGTTGGTGGCGCGGTCACGGGCAACCTGGCCTTCGATGCGGGCCTCGCGGCGATCCAGATTGGCGGCTTCGCGTTCGTTCAGCCGACCGGTGGCGATGCCGTTGGCGATGCGGCGGTTCTGATTGGCGGTTCTCTGATTGATGGAATGACGGGGATGGGCGGCGGCGGTGCCCGCCAGCGCGAGCGTCAGGACCGGAAGTGCAATCAACGCGGTTTTGAGAGACATTTTTACACCTCGATTCGAAACAAAAGATATGCAGGTTCAAATTCACCGGCGGCGACTCTCGCCGCCCGCTTGAATGACGTGGTTCATTTCCACGGGCCGAATCCTACGCCGGGAAATCTTTCCGCTTCCTTTCACGCAAATGACATTTCTGAAATGAGAAAACCCGCCGGGCGGCAGGCTTTACAGTGTCTCGGCATCAGTTTCCGAAGGATCTTTCGGGTCGCCCTCGGCATCGCGGCGGGCGCGGGTCTTGCCGCTCTTTTCGTCCTCAAGGTAGACGATGGCCGATTCAAGATTCGGTTTGAGCCGTTTTTCGAGATCGAGCATTCCGGCACGCATCAGCGCGTTGCCGACCTCGGACTTGTTGGCCTGAACGTCGGCTTCGTATTCCTCGACCGTCCGCGACTGCTTCCGGGTGAACTCGCCCAGAATCATCCAGAACGCAAACCCCATCAGAACCAGCGCGCCGAGCCATATCCATCCTTCGTGCATAAAAACCCTTTGATTTTCGATTTTTGATTGAAGATTTTCGATTTACCGGTCCCATCAAAAACCTTCAATCGCAAATCTTCAATCGCAAATCTTCAATCATTCGAAACGGCGGTGTGCTTGTCGAAACCGATGTAGATGCGGGCGTTCGACGTTCGCGACATTTCGCGGAGCGTCTGAAGTTCCTGCAACCGCAGCAGTGCCGGGTGGCGAATGTAGGCTTCCGCCGCCGTTTCGCTTTCGCGCAGCGCCGAGGCTTCCGATTCCGTGCGGATACGCCGGGCCTCCGCTTCGGCTTCCGCCTGACGGCGCTGGACCACGGCCTGCGCTTCGGCGTCGAGACGCTGGGCATCGGCCCGCGCCTGCGCGTCGATGCGCTGCACGTCGGCTTTCGTTCGAGCCTCGACCAGTTGCGCCTGGCTGAGACGTTCCGCTGCGAGCACGCGATTCATGACTTCCTGAATGTTGCCGGGGAAGATCAGGTCCTTCACGTCGGCCCGCGAAATCGCCACGCCGTAGCTGGCCGCAACCGCCTTGACGTCCCCGAGGATGTCTTCGTTGAGCCGGTTGCGGTTGGTCAGAATTTCTTCCAGCGTCATCGCCGCCAGCGAGCGCCGGGCCGCCAGTTGAATGTCGCTGTAGAGCCGGTCTGTGTAGTTCTCGACTTCCTGTACCGCCGCCTGCGGATTCACGACCCGGAACTGGACCAGAATGCTGACCCGGATGGCGACCTTGTCCGCCGTCAGGATTTCCTGCCCCTTGATGGTCAGATCGCGTTCGCGAACGTCCACGAGCTGCACTTCGACTTTCGGCGTCCGGTAGAACCCGAGGTTCAGTTGGCGCGGCAGCGCGTAGCGTCCCGCCCCGAGCACCTGCGTCATGCGTCCGTCCTCGAACCACAGGCCGCGGTGGGTGTCCTTGATGATGATTTCTCGATTGGTCTTCATGGTGAGACTCCTTTCCCGTCGCCGCGTCCATCCGTCGGGGACGAAAATGAAAAAGTAAAAATTGGGTGGTCCCGGAGCATTGTCGATGCGGAGAACGAATGACTCAGATTTGAACTGATAGAGCCGTCATTTCGGCAACCCTTTCCAATGTACATTCGCTCCTTACTCCGCCGGGACCATAAAAGACAGTCAGGGAGTCGAGAGTCTTGGCGTCTGGGAGTCAGAAGCCCCTTGAATCTGAAACACCGGCCAGAAAGTCTTGCAAAGAACATGTCCCGTAGCTTTCCTACCAGTTGTCTTCGACTCCTAGACTCCCGACTCCCAGACTCCCAGACTCACCCTTTGACGCACACGACTTGCCGCAACGTATGCAGCACATCTACTAAGTCGCGCTGGGCGGCCATGACGGCGTCGATGTCCTTGTAGGCCATCGGCGTTTCGTCGATCACGTCGGCGTCCTTGCGGCATTCGACGCCTTCGGTTGCCCGCTTGTGGTCTTCCAGCGTGAAGCGCCGCTTCGCCTCGCCCCGCGACATCGCGCGCCCCGCCCCGTGCGAACACGAGTTGAAGCTTTCCGGGTTGCCCTTGCCGCGCACGATGTAGGACCGCGCGCCCATGCTGCCCGGAATGATGCCGAGGTCGCCTCCGCGTGCGCGGACCGCGCCCTTGCGCGTGACGATCACGTTCTCGCCGTAGTGCGACTCGTGCGCGACGTAGTTGTGGTGGCAGTTCACCACTTCCGCGTCCGCCTCGAAGTCGGGCACTTCGCCGGTAC
>JAAFHI010000065.1 GCA_013298335.1 Actinomycetota bacterium | reverse complement strand
TCGAGAGCAGTTTTCCCGGTCGGACGCGCATCAGGTCGGTGTCGATGCGTTCGGTTCCGCCGACCAGCTCCGGGTAATTCATCATTGCCGCGACGACGCGGGCGGCTTCGGGCGGGGCGTTCGGAGCGACCAGCCGGGCGTATCCGAGCGCGATTGCGCCGAGCGGGATGGCCCAGGTCGGGACGGTGCAGCCGTCCGGTGCGACCGGCATGGATTTGGCGGGCACGTCGCAGAACTCGGCGATGGTGTCGCGAATCTTCATTTGGAGCGGATGTTCGGTCGCTTCGTAATTTTCGACCGGGAACCCGGCGGCGAGGCACGCGGCGAGCATCCCGGTATGTTTTCCCGAACAGTTGTTGTTGAAGACGGTCGGCTTGCAGTCGCCGAGAATCCGGGCGGCGGCGCTGTTGAACGGCGGATGCAGCCCGCAGTGCAGGTGCTCCGGGGACAGGCCGAGCCGGGCGAGCAGGTCGGCGACGCGGTCGGCGTGCATCGGTTCGCCGTTGTGCGAGGCGGTCATGAGGGCCAGTTCGGCCTCGGAAATGGCGAAGCGTTCGGTCGCGCCGCTCCGGATGGCCGCAATTGCCTGGAAGGGTTTGGCGGCTGACCGCAGGTAGCAGGGCCACGTCGTATCGCCAACGGCAATGACGGTTTCGCCTTCCGGCGTGACGGCGGCGAGCAGGCCGCGGTGACGCGATTCCACGATGTCGCCGCGGGTGACTTCGACGAGTACCGGAAAATCAACGTATTGGGCGGGATATTTATTCATGACGGAATGGTCGGTGCGGTGCTTGTCAGGGGATGGACCGTTCTGATAAGTATCAGACACGCCTTGAGAAACCAACCGAAACGGATCGTGGGTCGCCCCGCAGGGAGGCTTCCTCATGATACCCCTCCCTGAAGGTGAATCCGGTCTCGGGTTCGGAACTGCTTGCCATTTTTTTACGGAGAAATCGAACTCATGAAATGGAAATTTCGTGCATCGGTCTGCACTTTATTGTCCGTTGCGGTGATTGCCACCGCGTTGTCCGGTTGCGGCCACGCCGACCGGAAATTGGCCCAAGGGGTTGATCCGAAGGTCGCCAAATGCGAACCGGGCAAGCAGGGGCAGAAACTGCGGCTTGCGGTCTCATCCGATGTCACGACGCTCAATCCGTTTGCGGATGCGATGCCCGACACGCTTGAAATCAACCGCAAGGTCTATGGCACCCTGCTCGATTACGATTTTGAAAAACAGGCGGTCGAGGACTCCGGCATCGCCACCACGGTCGTGGCCGAGGGCGACGGCAAGACCTACACCGCGCAGTTGCGGAAATGCATGTTTTCGGACGGCACGCCGATCAAGGCCGACGACGTGGTCTATTCCTACACCACGGCGTTCAACGGGGAATCGTCGCTCGCGGCCCTGCTCAAGGCGGGCGGCCCGGATTTCAAGGCGGTGGCCAAGGACGAGCAGTCGGTGTCGTTCACGTTCGGCAACGGGGTTTCTCCCGACATTGCCAAGCTGATTCTGGCCCGCATCCCGATCGTGTCGAAGGTGAACTTCGAGGCGAACGGCGGCAGCAAGGCCGATCCGGCGAAAATTGTCGGCTCCGGTCCCTTTACGGTCGAGTCGGTCTCGACGGCGGAACTCGTGCTCAAGGCCAATGCGAAGTACTGGAAAGTCGACAACGCCGGGACGGCGCTGCCTTACGTGGACAGCGTTGTGTACCAGTTGAACGTCGACCGGAAAAAGCAGTCCGAACTGTTCGCCGAGGGCAAACTCGACGTCTGCAACTTCGTCTCGCCGACTCAGCTCGGAATCGTGAAGGATACGGCGAAGGTCAAGGACGCGGGCGGTTCGCTGCGGGTCTGGGCGCTGATCCCGAATACCCGCATCGACAAGACCAAGGTCGATCCGAACCGCGCCAAGCATTTTCTGACCGGTGATTTCCGGCAGGCCTTTTCGATGATGCTGAACCGCGACCGGCTCGTGACGGCGGTCGGCGGCGCGGCCAAGCCGAGCTACGGCATCATCGCGCCGGGGAACGCGACCTGGTATGACCCCAATACCCCGGGATATTCCTTCAATCTCGACTCCGCCAAAAAGAAGCTGCTTGAAACCGGATATAAATACGAAGGGAATCTCGTGGTGGACCAGTTGCGGCAGCCCGTGCGGTTCACCCTGACCTATCCGAAGGGCCCGACCACCGATGTCCTCGCGCAATCCATTGCGGATGACCTTGCCGCGGGTGGCATCACGGTCAAGCTGGCTGGCGAGACCACGGAAAAGTGGTTGAAGTATACCAACAGCGGTGTCTTCGACATGGCGCTGGTGGAAGTTCAGCCCGATTTCCCCGATCCGTTGTTCATTCACCGGAACATTCTGGGGCCGCAGTTGTGGTTTTCGGACATTCAGTTCAATCCGATCGGTGATATACGCAAGGCCACGTGGTACAACAAAATCACCCAGGATTTCGATGAGGTTGTCCGGAAGAAGAACAATTCCGACCGGAAGGTTACCTACGCCGCCTTCCAGAAAAGCTGGAATGAGGTTTGCCCCGTCTTTTATCTGATTTCCGAAAACACCACCGGTGGCGTTCGGTCCAATGTCCTCAATTCCCGGATCGCCGCTTTCGACCCGGCGGCCTCCTGGAACCTCGAAGAACTCTACGTCAAGTAATTGAGAGTTGAGAATTGAGAATTGAGAATTGAGAGTTGAGGAGGCAGTGGTCGTTCATCATCGTTCACCTGCCTCCTTCACGTTTCTCGATTCGTCCTTCTCAACTCTCAATTCTCAACTCTCAATTCTCTCATGAAGGCTTGCCCGCAATGTCGACGCACCTATACGGCGGACATCTCGTTTTGTCCGTACGACGGTCAGTCGTTGCTGGTCGCCTCGGATGAAGAGGAAATCAACGAGGACCCGCTCGTCGGGCGGGTGTTCATTGACCGCTACCACCTGACCGCCCGGATTGGCGAGGGCGGCATGTGTACGGTGTATCGGGCGACCCACGTCCTGACCCGCAAGCTCTGGGCGGTCAAGATTCTCCACGCCGAACTCGCCGCCCAGCGCCGGGCGGTGAAGCGCTTCCAGAAAGAGGCGCAGGCCGCCAGCCGGATCGACAACCAGAACGTGATTCATGTGACCGATTTCGGGACCAGCGAGGAAGGCTATGTCTACCTTGTCATGGAGTACCTTGAAGGGCTGACCCTCAAACGGGCGGTGCAGACCGACGGTCCCTTTTCGATGGACCGCATCCTGCACGTTTCAAGGCAGATCGGGGACGCGCTCGACGCCGCCCACGCGCAGAACGTCATCCACCGGGACCTCAAGCCGGAAAACATCATGCTGCTGCCGACCGCCGAGCCGGAGCGCGAGATCGTCAAGGTGCTCGATTTCGGCATCGCGAAGGTTCAGGAAGACACGACCGACAGTGCGCCCCTGACCGCCCAGAACATGGTCATGGGGACGCCGCAGTACATGTCGCCGGAGCAGGCGAAGGGCCTCGAACTGGATGCCCGTTCCGACATTTACTCTTTTGGAATCATCATTTACGAGATGCTGACGGGGAAACCGCCCTTTTCCGGCGGGCCGTCCAAGGTGATTCTCAACAAGCATGCCAATGAAAGTCCCCCCTCGCCGCGCCGGGTTCGTCCGGAAATTTCGGCCCACGTCGAGCGGGTGGTGCTGCGGTCGCTCGAAAAGAGTCCGCTCCGGCGTCCGCAGGCGGCCTCGGAACTCGCCCGCGAACTCGAACTTGCGGTCCGACTGGCCGAATCCATGACCAAGCGCGAGAAGGATCGCGAAAAGGACGCCGACCGGTCCGTTCCGCCGACCGCGGTGGAGGATGCGCCCCGCCCGGCTGACCCGCCCCCGCCGTCCGTCAAGCCGCTCGATCCGGTGGTGGCGTCGCTGGTGGCGCATGGCAGTCCCGGCGAAGCCCGTCCCTTCCTCCTGCGGTACCTTTTTCTGCTGCTGGCCGTCATGGTCGTCTTGATTGTGTTCATCCTTCTTTGGTACTTGCGGCACCGCTGACGCCAATCCTCCACATTTCTTTTTTCGGAAGGCTTTTTCGTGAAGCGACGTTCATTTCTCGGACATGCACTGTTGACGCCGGTGCTGCTTTCCTGGGCCCGACTGCGTGCCGCCGGCGCCCCCTCCGACGCACTTCTGGCCGGGCCGATGCTCGGTTACGCGGAACTGACCGAAACGGTCATCTGGCTTCAGACCCGCCGTCCGGCGCGGGTTCAGGTTCGGTACTGGAAGCGGGGCGAGGCCGGAAAATCGCATTTGAGCGAGGAAATCCGGACCGCTTCGGCGGGTGACCATATTGCCCGCTTCATATTGAGCGGACTGGACTTCGGGACGCAGTACGACTACGAAATCTACATTGACGGCGAACGGGTGGAGCGGCCCTACGAGATGTCGTTTCAGACCCAGCCCATGTGGCGCTGGCGGACCGAACCGCCCGCCTTCAAGGTTGCGTTCGGCTCCTGCAATTACGTGAACGACCCGCCCTTCGACCGACCCGGCACACCCTACGGCGACAGTCCGGAGGTTTTCGCGGCCATCGTCAAGCGGCGGCCCGAACTGATGCTCTGGCTGGGAGACAACTGCTACTACCGGGAGGCCGACTGGATGACGGAATCCGGGATGCGCTACCGCTGCGCCCACACCCGGGCGCAGGAAGCCGTCCAGCCGCTGCTCGCCGCGACCCACCACTACGCCATCTGGGACGACCATGATTACGGCCCGAACGACAGTGACCGAACCTATCGCGGTCGGGATGTCTCGCTGAAGATCTTCAAGGACTACTGGGCGAATCCGAGCTACGGCACGTCCGAGACGCCGGGAGTCTTCGGGCGGTTCGAATGGGGCGACATCGAGTTTTTCATGCTCGACGACCGGTACCACCGCTCGCCGAACCGGATTTCCGAGAAGGCCGCCGACAAGGCGATGTTCGGGGAAGCCCAGATGCGGTGGCTGGCGGAATCGCTCCGGGCGAGCGAAGCCCCCTTCAAAATCGTGGTCGGCGGCAACCAGATGCTGAATCCGCTCAACAGGTTCGAGGGATTCAACCAGTTTCCGGTCGAGCAGAAAAAGCTGCTTGATTTTATCCGGGAAGAGAAGATTCCGGGCGTCGTGTTTCTCTCCGGCGACCGCCACTACGCCGAATTGCTCCGGCGAACCGATCCGGGGATGTATCCGCTGTACGATTTTACGTCGAGTTCACTGACCGCCGGCTATGCCAAGCCGGCCCCCATCGAGGACAACAACCCGGCCCGCGTGCCGGGAACGCTCGTCGTCGAAAAACACAACTTCGGCCTGCTCGAATTTTCGGGGCCGCGAACCGCCCGCATACTGACCATGACCTGTGTCGATTCCGAGGGGCGGGAGTTGTGGAAACACGAAATAAAAGCTTCTGAGCTGCAATTTCCCGGCATTCGATGAGATCGGACGGAGGCTGATGTCCGGCGGATTTCGTCCAATTCGCCCAAGAAAAAGACGGTCATCTCCAAAAAAGTGAATTTTTTCGGCGTTCTCTCAAGGAGAAATCCCTCCTTCCGGAATACCAATGTCGCGTAAGTGCTGCATTTTCAGGTAAGCCGTTGTGTTTCCTGACTTTTACGCTTTGTGGCACGACGTTTGTCTTAAAGTAAGCCAATCTAAAACCATGGAGGCTGTGTGAAACCTATGCAAGCTCGTCATGCATGGAGTCAACCCGCAACCGTTGCCCGAACGCTCATCGCTGTGCTCTGCCTGTTTCTGGGAAGTGCTTCGGCGTTTGCGCAAACCGGTTCGACTGGAACCTTGGTTGGAGTCGTAACCGACTCCACCGGGGCTGCCGTCGCCGGGGCAACGGTCGAGGTGACCGACTCCGGGACCCAGAAGGTCCGTACCGTAACCACCAATTCCGATGGCGGCTTTATTGTCCCGCTGTTGGACTTCGGTTCCTACGAAGTCAAAATTTCCGCTCAGAACTTCAAGACCTATTCGACCAAGGACATCAAGATCGAAGTCGGTCGCGAATATCGTCTGAACGCGGAACTCAACGCCGGCGGCGCCAATGAAATCGTCGAGGTTTCGGCGGGCGGCGCGTCGCTGGTCAACGCCAACAACGGCGCGCTCAGCACCACCGTCAACCAGAAGCAGATTCTCGATCTGCCGCTCAACGGTCGGAATCCGCTGAACCTGCTTGCGTTGCAGGCGGGCGTTTCGTCGAACGGCGCGCAGAACACGTCGATCAACGGCCTCCGCACGACCTCGACCAACATCACCCGTGATGGCATCAACGTGCAGGATGCGTTCATCCGCACCAACGCGACGGACTTCGCGCCGCAGCGTCCTTCGGTGGACGACACGGCCGAATTCACGATCACGACCTCGAACGCGGATGCCTCACAAGGCTACGGCGCGTCGCAGATCCAGATCGTGACCCCGCGCGGTACGAGCCAGTACCACGGCGCGGCGTTCCTCTTCAACCGGAACTCCGAACTCGGGGCGAACAGCTTCTTCAACAATCGCGCCGGCATTCGGCTTCCCTTCCGGAACCGGAACAATTACGGCGGCCGCATCGGCGGTCCCGTCCCCGGAACGAAGAAGGTCTTCTTCTTCTTCTCGTTTGAAGGTCTCAAGGATCGTCTCGCCGGTCAGCAGAACCGGACGGTTCTGACGCCCCTCACGCGGAGCGGCGGTTTCTCGTTCACCAACACCGCCGGTCAGCGCCAGACGATCACCAATCTGCTCCAGTTCGCGCAGACTGCCGGTATCGCCGGACTTCCGGGGGCAACCGACCCGATCGTCCTCTCCCGGTTCATCAACCCGGCGCCGCAGGGCAATGCCGCCGGCGGTGACGGATTCAACACGACGGGATTTCAGTTCAATGCTGGTCAGAATCAGGATCGCAACGCCTATTCGACCCGCGTGGACTATGAAATCAACGAAAAGAACGTTGTGACCGGGACCTACACCTACAACTTCGAATCGAACCTCCGTCCGGACGCCGATGCGGCGCAGTCGGGCAACTTCGGGTTCAATCCGGTTGCATCGGTGGTTCAGACCTCGAGAAATCAGCTCGTGTCGGTGGCCTGGCGCTATACGCCGAAGGCGAACCTCACCAACGAACTCCGCAGCGGTTTCTTCAAGAGTGAAGTGCCGTTCAACCGGACGACGGCCAACCCGGCCTTCTTCGTGAACCTCGGCGTGGTGGACTCGCCGGAAGTCGGTTTCCAGACCCAGGGTCGGAACACCAACAACATCAACGTGCAGGACAACGCAACCTGGACCCTCGGCAACCACACGCTGTCGTTCGGTTTCCAGTCCCAGCTTTTTTACGTTGATGCCTTCAACCAGGCCGGCATCGTGCCGCTTTACAATATCGGCATCAATGCCAACACGCCGCAGTTTGCCGCGAACAACTTCACTGCGCTCGGCGGTATCAGCGCGACCCAGTTGAACCTCGCGAACAGCCTGCTTGCCCTGAATGGCGGTATCCTCAGCTCGGGTGCGCAGACGTTTAACGTGGAAAGCCTGACTTCCGGATTTGCTCCGGTGCAGCGCTTCCAGCCGTTCCGTTATTCGAACCATGCGTTTTACTTCCAGGATAGCTGGAGACTTCGCCCGAACCTCACCATCAATGCCGGACTTCGGTATGAAGTGTACCCGGCGCTCCGTCTCGAAAACGGTCTGGCGCTCGAACCGGTCATCCCGACCGGCACCCCGAACATCCAGCAGGCGATCCTCGACCCGAACGGCACCTACGGTGTCATCGGAACGAACGCCGGCAACAAGCAGTACTACAAGACGGACTACAGCACGGTTGCGCCGATTCTCAGCGTGGCCTACTCGCCGAACTTCAAGAATCGGATACTGAACGCGCTCATGCCCGGCGACGGCAAGACGGTCATCCGCGGCGGCTTCCGCCAGAGCTTCATCAACGACTCGCTCGTGACGGTGCTCAACAACGCGGCCAACGGAAACGTCGGCCTTGGCGCGACCGGTGCGAACGCCACCATCGTCATCAACGGCGTGACCACCAACCAGATCAACGGACGGGTTTCGGGCACTATTCCCGGTGTGACCCTTCCGGTCCTCAACCTCAACCGCACCTTCGCGTTCAACAACAGCGCGGCGGTCGGTGGCAACTTCGGGACGGTGTTCGCGGTCGATCCGAACCTCAAAACCCCGCGCATCAACGAATTCAACGTCAGCTTCCAGCGTGAAGTCGGTTTCGACACGGCCATTGAAATTCGCTATGTCGGAAACCGTTCCACCAACCTGTGGCGCGGTATCGATCTCAACCAGATCGACATCTTCAATACGGGATTCCTTTCCGACTTCCGCATTGCACAGGCCAACCTTGCGGCCACGGGTTCGCTGAACCCCGCCACCGTGGGGAATCAGGCGTATGCCGCCAACGGCGCGTTCCAGCGCATTTACGGCTCGAACTTCGCCACCCTGCTCAACTCGGCACAGAACCGCACCTCCGTGGCGCAGGGCGTCCCCGGTGCAATGGCCTTCAACTCCATCGTCAACGCTCAGGCGACCTGCGGTACGCTTTCACTTCGCGCCAACTGCAACACCGGTGCGGTGAACCTGATTCAGAACCAGGGTTTCTCGAGCTACCACAGTTTGCAGGCGGAAATCCGCAAGCGCTTCTCGCGTGGTCTTCAGCTCCAGGCGAACTACACCTTCGGCAAGGTCCTGACCAACACCCAGGGTGTCTCGCAGCAGAACTTCGAACCGCTGCTCGACAACAACAATCAGGGTCTTGAAAAGGCGCGTGCGCCGTTCGACACGACGCATGCCTTCAACTTCAACGGCATCTATGAACTGCCTTTCGGCAAGGGCAAGCAGTTCTTCGGTGGCTCGGGCCGCGTGCTGAACGCCATCATCGGCGGCTGGCAGGTGGTCGGCATTCTCGCCCTGACGAGCGGCGCGCCGATCAACATCGTTGACACGACGGGTACCTTCCAGCGCGCTGGCCGTGGTCTCCAGACCGCGACCACCAACCTGTCCCGTGACCAGATCCGCAGCCTCATCGGTTCGTTCGATGCCGGCGCGCGCGGTATCCGGTTCTTCAACCCGGTCATCCTCAACCCCGGCACTGGCCGCGCTTCGGAAGGCGGCGGTTCGACCGCGAACTTCAACGGCCAGGTGTTCTTCAACGCCGCGCCGGGCGCGACCGGTAACCTCGGTCGTTTCTCGATCAACGGACCGATCTTCGTGAACCTCGATGCTTCGCTCATCAAGAACTTCACGATTACAGAACGGGTGAAGTTCCAGTTGCGTTTCGAGGCGTTCAACGCCCTGAATCGCACCAACTTCTTCGTCGGTCAGACCCAGAACATCAACAGCGCCGCCTTCGGTCAGATCACCTCGACCTTCGCGTCGCGCATCGTTCAAATCGGCGGTCGTATCGACTTCTAATTTGAATCTTCACGATCTTCGGATCGAGGGGCCGTCGGACACACCGTCCGGCGGCCCCTTTTTTTTGAGTCTGGGAGTCTGGGAGTCTGGGCGTCTTGGAGTCGGAGGGGAGACAGGGAGACAGGGAGACAGGGAGACAGGGAGACAATGGCGATACTGGTGAAAATGGGAACCGTCCAGCAGCCAGCAGCCAGCAGCCAGTGGTCAGTGGTCAGTCGGTGCATGCTGAAAAGGGTGTTCGGGAGAATGGCTCCGCTGCATGTATATATTAGAGCAGTTTTCAGTTGTGTGCGGCT
>JAAFHI010000556.1 GCA_013298335.1 Actinomycetota bacterium | reverse complement strand
GCGAGCGACAGTTTTCCGGCAAAGGGAAGCGCCACGAGGGTAAAGGACACGAGGGTCGAAATTCCCAGAATGACCCCGGTCGTCACCACGCCGAAACAGTACTTGCCGAGCACCAGCACTTCCCGGCGCACCGGCGTCAGAAAGTAGTAGTGCAGGCTCTGTTCCACCTGTTCGCCCTGAAACAGATTCATGAACAGCCGGGCGCAGCCGAAAAACACCGCCATCCGCAGAATCACCAGTTCGAACAGATTGGCGAAGACGAGCCGGATCTGTCCGGCGTCGAGTTTTCGCATCGGAGGCGTGATGGCAATTCCGATGGCGAGGAGGACCGGGAGTGCGGCCAGCAGGTAGACCGGAAAGGCGCGACGGTTGAAAACGTTCTTTCGCGCTTCGAGGCGGATGATCGCGAGGATCTGGCGCAGGCGGAATGTCGATTTCATTGGGGCGTGTTCGGTCGCGGGAGCGTCGGCTTCGATAACGGCTTGCATAGTGGTTTTACCAGTTGGAACGGGAAAAAGAGAAATCAATCGGAGAATCGGGAGTGGTTCAGCGGTCGATCAGTGGTTGTGCCCTGGTCGTGGGCCGAATCATGGAGAGCGCGACCGCCGCCATGCACCAGAAGGCGTCACCGAACCCGTTGACCGGGGCGATTTTCAAGGGATTGGACCCAATGTCGGAAACGTACAAACCGAAACGAACCGAAAAACTCAGGATGGTCGCGAACACGAATACCAGTCCCAGCCGATGGATTGCCGACGGTGTTCCAATTGCGGACGCCACCATTTCGGACAAAGACCGAGCCGCGAAAAACAGGCCGAAGGCCGAAACGATCTGGCCGAACGTTTCCGCCGCCGAATAGGCGCCGGAAGGACTTGGCCAGCGAAACCAGACCAGAAGGACCAGCGGCGCAAGCAGGGCGGCAAACAGATTCCGGGATGAACCGGACATGGCGGTTTCTCCTTTCCGCGTCTTTCATCCAATCAGATACTGATAGACGGCGTTGAGGTCGTCGTCGGCGGGCGCAATCGAATCGAACTGGATGCCGCCTTCGAGCACGATCCGGTTCATGGCGATGTAGAACCCGTCCGGGTCGGACGACTTCACCAGCAGGCCGCCCCGGTCGTCGTGCAGTTTGACCTCGACGACGTGCGGTTCGCCGAACAGCCGCGCCGCGAGTTTCGCCGCCTGATCGCAGCGAATCACGATCTGCGCCGGATGCTGCTTCATCTCCTGCCGGACGCCCGCCACGTCGCCGTCGGCCAGCACGTAGCCGTTGTTGAGCACCACCACGCGGTCCGAGAGGATGTCCACTTCGTGCAGGATGTGACTCGACAGAATGAGGTACATCCCGTCATCGGCCAACTTCCTGAACAGCCGGATGACTTCCGCCCGCGCGAGCGGATCGAGTCCGTTGAGCGGCTCGTCGAGAACCAGCACTTCCGGCTGGTGGGCGATGGCGAGCGCGAGCCGGATGCGCTGGCGCATCCCCTTGCTGTAGCCGTCCACCTTGCGGCCCGCCGCCTCGGTCAGACCGACCCGGTCGAGCGCCGTTTCGACCATTTCGCGGAGTTTCGCGCGGGTGTCGCCATAGAGCGCAAGGTACGACTCGATGAACTCCCGCCCGGTGAATCCGCGCGGAAATGAATCGAACAGCGGGCAATAGCCGACCTTGCGAAAGAGCGCCTCGGGATCGCTGGGCGACGTGCCGAGGACGCGGATGCTGCCCCGCGTCGGTTGCAGCAGCCCGGTCATGAGGTTCATCAGCGTGGTTTTTCCCGCGCCGTTCGGGCCGACCAGACTGGTGATGCCGGGGCCGATGGCGAGCGAGACGCGGTTGACGCCGAGGATTTCACCGTAAAATTTTGAAACGCCGTCAAATTCGATCATGGTTTTTCTTTCCCTTCCTCACGGTCGGGTTTCCGTTTCTCAGGCTTCTTCGTAGGCGCGGACGCGGCGCGTGAGGATGAAAAAGCAGATGGCGACGAACGACGTCAGGACGAGGACCGCCGCGACAATTGGAACATCCGGCTGAGGTTCCAGGTGCAGCAGGCGCGACCAGACGGCGTTCGTCAAGGCGTTGAAACTCAGAAAACCGCCGAGTTGGGTTTCAAAAAGTTCGTTCACGATGGCCCCCATGATCGAGGGGATGAAATAGAGCGCGACCAGCAGGGAATTAATGGCGAACTTGCGCTTGAGCACCGCCGAGGCGGCCAGCGCGACGAACGTCAGTTGAATGATCCACATCCAGAAGCCGGTGAACATCCCCGCCCCGACGTAGAAGTTGTCGGTCAGCCAGTCGCTTCCGACCAGGAAAGACTGGAACCCGAAAAGCGTCGCCGCCGGAATCCAGGTGATGGCCGAAAGCAGCGTCACCAGCACGGTCATTTTTCCGATGACGTATTCCGCCCGCGAAAATGGCCGGCACAGATAGAGGGGCAGGGCGTTGTTGGCCATGTCTTTCGAGACGAGCGGCGAGGCGACAAAGAGCGTCACCAGCGCGGCAAACCCGCCCTGAATCAGCATGAACACCCGAAAAAAGGCATTGTTGATGGCGACGATGTCCGACACCCGGATGTTGAGCAGCCGGAGCGCCTCGGAGTTGTGGTGCAGGTAGATGATGATCGCGAAGACGAGCACGGGCAGAAAACAGCCCATGTAGAACCCCGTGAACAGACGCGACTGGAACACCGACCGGAAGGCGTACCTCGGGACGATGAGAAAGCGCGACCACTGCGGCGTGATCGGCCCGGCGTAGTTTGAAAAAGTCTGATCAAAGACGGCCATCTTCGAACTCCATCGCTTTGAGGAAAATGTCTTCGAGCGAGTCGCGCTTGCGGCTCAGGCGGCGGATTTGCAGGTCGTTTTTGGCGGCCACCGCGTAGAGGTCGGGAACGTCCACGCCCTCCGACAGCACCACCTTCACCCGGCGCGCACCGGTCAGCGCGTATTCGCATCCGAGCGCGGCCACGCCGCTGGCGAACGCCGCCGTGTCGCCGTTCAGTTCCATCTCGATGAACCGCTGGTTGAGCTTGCGCTCGGCTTCGAGGTTGTACTGCGCGGCGATATGCCCGTCCTTCAGAATCAGGATTTCATCGCAGCACTGCTCGACGTCGCGCAGCAGGTGCGACGAAAGCAGGATGCGCGACCGTCCGCTGTCGCGAATGCCCCGAATCAGGTCGAGCATCCGTTTCCGCGTCGGCGGATCGAGCCCGTTGGTCGGTTCGTCGAGAATCAGCAGTTCCGGTCCGTGAACCAGCGCCTGCGCGAGTTTCGCCAACTGCTTCATCCCGAGCGAGTAGGTATCCACCGTGCGGTACCGGGCCTCGCCGAGGCCGACGAAAAACAGCGCCTCGTGGGCGCGTTCGAGCGCGACCCGCGCGGGCAGTCCCGACAGTTCGGCCATGAAACTCACGAACCGGACGCAGGTCATTCCCGGGATGAACGAGTCGCGCTCGGGCATGTACCCGATGCCCGAACGGATCGCCCGCAGGTCGGTGCGGACGTCCCGACCCTGAATCCGCGCCGTGCCTTCCGACGGCGCGTGGAAACCGAGCAGCGTGTGGATGAGGGTCGTTTTGCCCGCGCCGTTCGGTCCCAAAAGGCCGATGCACCGACCGGAGAGCGCTCCGGTCAGGTGCTTGAGAATCGGTCTGCCGCCAAGTCGGACGGCCAGCCGGTCGAGTTCGATGACGTTGGTGGTGGTCATAAGAAGGGATCAGG
>JAAFHI010000368.1 GCA_013298335.1 Actinomycetota bacterium | reverse complement strand
GGGGCGAAAGAAGGCAAGGGCAAGAAGGGCGGCGGACAGTCGCAGCCTGAAGCGCCTCCCCAGGAATAGACGTTTTCGTCCGAAACAAAAAACCGGAGACCGATTTGCGTCGGCCTCCGGTTTTTTCGTGTCTGAAAGTCGGAACGAACCGCGTTACTTCGGCGGAGCGGGGTGGAGGTACTTTTCCGGGTCCTTGTCGAACTTCGGTTTGCAGGCGGGGCAGCAGAAGTAGTACCGCTTGCCCTTGTAGTCGCTGTAGGCGGCGGTCGAGACATCCTCGACTTCTTCCTTCATCACCGGACACATGGGTTTTTCGTCGGTTTTCTTCGCTTCCGCCGCCGGGGCCGCCTGGCCGGTGGAGGCGAAATTAGTCGCCACCGCGCCCGCCGAAACGGCAATCGCGAAAATGACCATCAACAGAATTCTGCGTTTCATGGGTGTTGCTCCAAAAAAGTAGGGTGAAATTCGCGTCCGGGCGACGCGAGGTCGTTGGCCGAATATACACGGGAAACGGGAAAAAGGAATCCGCCCGCTACGCGTTCGATCCGGCGGGAAACAGTCGGGCGAGCCCGATGCCGCCGGCCACGCCCAGAAATCCGGCGATGACGCTGGCCGAAACGTACCCGACCGCCCACAAAACCCCATGTTCGCGGAGCAGGACTGCCGTTTCGTATTCGAAAGTCGAAAACGTGGTGTAGGCCCCGAGAAATCCGGTCGTCAGGGCCAGCCGCAGCAGGGGCGAGACGGTCGAGCGTTCCGCCGCGAACGTCAGGATGAACCCCATCAGGAACGAGCCGGACACATTGATGAAAAAGGTGGCGACCGGGAAGGGAGACCAGAGGCGACCGAGCACGGACGTGTTGAAAAAAAGTCTCGTGATCGCGCCGAGCGCCCCGGCCCCGGCGACCACGGCGTACTGTTTCAGGGATTCCATCCGCGACTCCGGCCTTTCCGATTTCAGGTGAATGGCCGAGCCTACCGCACGTCGGCCTCCGGCGGCCAATCCTTTTCCGGGTCGGTTTTGGCCGTGAAGTCGTTCATCGCGAAGATTTTACCGACTCCCGGAAATCGTCGGAGCGACAAAACTTTTTGCTTGACAGATTCGCGGATGATGCCTATCTTTTGCATTCTTTTTCAGCCGATGAGGCGCGATACCGGGCGGTTAGCTCAGTGGTAGAGCATCGGTCTTACAAACCGGGGGTCACTGGTTCGAAACCAGTACCGCCCACCACGAACGGAATCGGACAGGCGATCCGGACGTGGAAACGGAAGAAAAAGAGGCTTACGGAGTCGTAGTTCAGTTGGTTAGAACGCCGGCCTGTCACGTCGGAGGTCGCGGGTTCGAGTCCCGTCGGCTCCGCCAAAAAGAAAAAAGCCACTCTCCAAGGGTCTTCGCGGGGAGTGGCTTTTTTGGTTTTCCGCTCTCTTTCGCGCATTCCGGTGTTCCGGAGGTTTTCTCGATGGGGTTCAGCCACTTCGATGACAGCGGGCGAATTCGGATGGTGGACGTCGGGAACAAGCCCGAGACGGACCGCACGGCGGTCGCCGTCGGGGTGGTTCTGATGTCTCCGGAAACCGTCGTCGCCATTCGGGAGCGCCGGACGCCGAAAGGCGATCCGCTCGAAACGGCCCGCCTCGCCGGCATCCTCGCCGCGAAACAGACCGACCGCCTGATTCCGCTCTGCCACAGCCTTCCCTTATCCAGTGTCGATGTCGAAACCGAACTGTTCGACGAAGGGGTTCGCCTGACCGCGACCGCCCGGACGATGGCCCGCACCGGCGTCGAAATGGAAGCCCTGACCGCCGTCAGCGTCGCCGCGCTGACGGTGTTCGACATGTGCAAGGCGGTTGACCGCGCGATGCGGATTACCGATATTCGGGTCATACGTAAAACCGGGGGCAAATCCGACTGGACCAGTGAGGTCTGAACGCCATGCCGTCGTCCGTGAGAAAACGCCAGATCGTCAATCCGCACATGCAGACGCTCGAAACCGCGCTGGCGCAGGTGTACGGCTGGGCGTCGAACACCTCCATGCGGGCCGCCCTTCAGGTGGTGGTGACCGACAAGGCCAAGCGGCTGATGTTCGACGAAGTGACCTATTGCCGGGTCGCCGCCACGTCGCCGGGCGAACTGCACTCCGTGGCCGAGGAAATCGCGCTCGGCGAAACCAGTTTCTTTCGCGAACCGGAGCAGTTCCGGGCGCTCTGGAAGATGGTGCTTCCGGCGCTCATCGAAAAACACGCCCACGACCGGAAACTCAAGCTCTGGAGCGCCGGCTGTTCGACCGGCGAGGAGCCGTTTTCGCTCGGCATGATCCTCGAAGACCTGCTCGGCGAGGAAAACGACTGGAAAATCGAGATTTTCTCAGTCGATCTGCGCAGCAAGGCGCTGCTTCAGGCGAGTCAGGGGCGCTATCACCCGCTGCAACTCCGGAATCTCGACCCGGCCCTGCGGGAACGATTTTTTTCGGGGAAATTCGCGCCCGACGCGCCGCCGAGCGATCTTGACCGACGGGTCCGGCGCAACGTGAAGTTCCGCCACGCCAACCTGTACGACGCCCACCTCTGGCAACACCTGCCGGGGCAGTTCGACGTCATCGTGTGCAGCAACGTCCTGACCCACATGCACGCGACGGCGATTCAGCAGACCGTCCAGCGGCTGCATCAGGCGATGGCGCCCGGCGGGTATCTGCTCGTTGGAAGCGCCGAGAAATCCCTCGTCGCCCACACCCGGCTGCGCGCGCCGCAAACCCTTCCGCCCGGATTCTTCCAGCGGGAAGGAGATCGCTGAAAATTTCGGAAGGCAGAATTTCGGGCCGGTTCCGCGCATGTATTAAGGATAGCGCGCGTACGATGAATGGGTCTTCAAAGTTTCGGGAATCGAACTGATCCGGCGTGAACTTCCACGCCGGATTTTTCACGTGATGTCGGCGGTTTCGGGAGTCTCGACCGCCGCGCCGACGGTCGGCAGGATGACCGCGAAGGTACTGCCGACCCCGAGCTGGCTGCGGACGCTGACGTTTCCGCCATGCGCCGCCACGAACCGGCGCACGATGGCCAGCCCGAGCCCGACGCCCCGTTTGGTGCCGCCGTTGTCCGACTGCCGGTACGGGTCGAAGATGTAGGGCAGATCCGCCGCCGGAATGCCCTCGCCGGTATCGGTCACCGTCACCAGCAGAAAGTTCAGCCCCGCCTCGACGCCCGTTCCGGAGACGGTTTTGGCGCCGAGCGTGATGACGCCGCCATCGGGGGTGAATTTGACCGCGTTCGAAATGAGGTTGGCGAACACCCGTTCAATTTTGTCGAGGTCGGCCCGAATGGTCGGAAGTTCCGGCGCGAATTCCGAAACGACCGCGATGCCTCGCGCCCGAGCCATGATTCTGCCGTCCCCGAGGCAGGCCGAAAGCAGTTCCCGCACGGCAATCGGCCTGAGTTGCAGCGCGATTTCTTCGGAATCGGTTCTGAAGACCTCAAGGACCTCGTTGACGAGCCCCACCACCCGGTCGACGCTGTGCTGGCCCAGGCCGAGCAGGGACAGAACTTCCTGGTCCCGTACCTCGCCGGAAAATTCGGCCAGTTCGAGCGCGCCGCGGGCTACCGCGAGGGGCGATTTCAGGTCATGGACCAGCATGGCCGTGAAACTGCGTTTCATTTCGTCGAGTTCCCGGAGTTTCGAATTGGCCACTTCAAGTTCGAGATTCTTCGAAAGAATGGCGGCCTCGGCTTCCACCCGCTGCCGGTTTTCGCGTTCGAAGGCGCGCGCCTGAATTTCCGCCGCCGCGGCGCGGAGTTCGGCTTCCCGCAGGTGTGACCGGGCGTGCAGCCGGTTGGCCTGAAACCGGAATGCGAACGCCGCAAGTCCAGCGAACAAAACGAGATAGAGCGCGTAGGCCCACCACGTCCGCCACCACGGTGGCAGAACCCGGAACCGCACCGTGGCCGGGCTTTCGCACCAGACGCCGTCATTGTTGGCCGCCCGGACCTTGAACACGTAATCCCCGGCGGGCAGGTTCATGTAGGTCGCTTCGCTGGCGGGGCCGACCGCCGACCAGTCCCGATCGAAGCCTTCCAGGAAATACTGGTACCGGTTTTTTTCCGGCGCGTGAAAGTCGAGGGAGGAAAAGGAAACCCTCAGCGAGCGGGTGAAGGCCGGAAACACCACCGGTTCGCCGTCCGCCGACGGGAGCACGCTCCGCGCTTCGGAGACGATTTCGAGGATGACGGGTTTCGGCGGGACGAGATTCCGGTGGATGTCCTTTGGATGGAAACTGTTGAGGCCGTTGGTCCCACCGAAAAAGAATTCCCCGTCACGGCTCCGAAAAAAGGAAAGCCGGTTGAATTCGTTCCCCTGCAACCCGTCGCTCGGACCGAACAGGTCAAACGTCCGGGTTTCACGATTGAAACAGGCGATGCCGGTATCGGTGCTGATCCAGAACCGGCGGTTTTGGTCCTCGAACATGGCGTAGGCATTGTTGTGGGGCAGGCCGTCGGCTTTGGTCAAGTGACTGAAGGAATTGGTCTTCCGGTCGAAACGGTGAACGCCGCCGCCCTTGGTCACCACCCAGAGTTCGCCCTCGTGGTCCTCCATGATCTGGGTGACGTACCAGACGGTCGAATCGGCGATGTTGAAGGCCGCGCTTTCATAACGAATGTAACCCGACTTCCCGGGGGAAAACCGCGTCGCCCCGTGATTGTGGCCGATCCAGATGTCGCCGAAGCGGTCCTCGAAAATGAACTGGACTTCATTGAAGAAGGTTCCGCCGCGTCCGACTTCATCGGTGAAAAGCGTCTGGGTCTTTCGGTCGGGACCGAGCCGGATGACGCCCTTTTCCCCGTTGAGCCACAGGTTTC
>JAAFHI010000052.1 GCA_013298335.1 Actinomycetota bacterium | reverse complement strand
GGCAACGACGCGCGCAAGGTCGGCGACCGACAGAATCGAGGGCGTACCGCCGCCGAAGTAAAGCGAGTCGTGGGGGATGGGGGATGGGGGATGGGGGATGGTCCGGATTTCTTTTTCAAGTGCCGCGACATAGCGCGCGGCGAGGTCCGCGTCGTAGCTCCCCGTCACGAACCCGCAGTAGGTACATTTCGAGTGGCAGAACGGCAGATGAACGTAGATGCCGGGGAGAATCGTTTCAGGCATTGGGATTGTGTTCAGAGTCTCCCGCTTTAGGGGGAACTTCTTTTGTTTGAACATTTTCCCGCTAAAGCGGGAGACTCTGAACTATCTCAGAAATTGCGACCAGTGGGCGATTTCCGCATCGTACCACCGGTGGGGCCGGTTCGGCGTGTGGTGAACGCCTTCGTAGACCGCGTTTTCCGCGCCGGGCAGCAGACAGCTTTCCATCGGGACGACCCCGTCGCCCCAGACGCCGCCCTCGCCGCAGGTCAGCCGGTAATTGTTGTAGGCGAACATTTCGGCGAACGTCCCCGGAAATTTTCCTTCGACCGACCGACCGGTCACCGCGGCGTAGACGACGTCGGGGTAGAAAGCGTCCGGATAATGCTCGTTGATGAAGTCGATGGTCCGCCGCGTGTAGGACAGGCGGCTGAAATGCGGGCACCCGAGCGTGACGAGCGCGGCGGTGCGTTCAAATCCGGCGAAGTTCACGCCGTCATAATCCTGATCGCCCATGTACAGCCGGGCCACCGAACCGCCCGCGCTGTGGCCGACGAAATTGACCTTTTCCGCACCGGATTCGCGCAGCGCCCACGCGACCGTTTCGTCGGTCATTTTCAAAAGGCCGGCGTAACTGCTCGCGCCCGAGGCCGCCAGCCACGTCCCGAGCGTGAACGGAACCGTGTAAACCATTGCGGAATATTCGGTTTCGAGCTTTTTTGCGAGCGACAGGTAGTTGGTCGAATCGAGCAGGAATCCGCCGACGATGACGATGGGGCAGGCGAAAGACATAAGAAAGGATGAAGGATGAGGGATGAAGGATGAAAAGCCGGAGGCGGAGGAAGGGAGTGACTTTTTCGGCAACCGGGGCCGCTCCTCTTTCTATACTCCAATTTCATCCCTCATCCTTCATCCCTCATCCTTTTCTTCACTTTCCGCTTTCCGCGTTCAGCCGGCTGTTCGCGAAGCCGTAGCCGAAGTAGATCACCAGTCCGGCGGCGAGCCAGATGAGGAAGCGCGTCCAGTTGACGATGCCGAGTTCGGTCATCAGGTAGCCGCAGGTGAGCAAGCCGAGAACTGGAATCAGCGACAGGTTTTTGGTGAAACAGAAGAACGTCAGCACGACCGTCCCGAGACAGAACACGAGGAACGGAATTTTGTGTGAGTAGGCCCGCAGGATGGATTCGCCCGCCGCCGGGGTCGCCGTCACGGCGTTGACCATGAATTCCCGGACGGGTGCCCATGTCACGGCCATCACGATGAAGATCAGCAGCGCGGCGGGCATGATGAACTTCGAGTTGATGTAGGTGACGCGGAACCGGCGTTCGATTTTCTGGTCCGACTTGTCGAGGATGAGCACCCCGCCGCAGACGAGCACGAAGGCGAAGAGCGTTCCGATGCTGGTCAGGTCGGTCACTTCCGTCAGATTCAGGAACAAGGACGGAATCGCCACCAGCGCGCCGGAAACGATGGTCGAAAACCACGGCGTCTTGAAGCGCGGGTGAATCGAGCCGAAAACCTTCGGCAAAAGTCCGTCGCGCGACATCGCCATCCAGATGCGCGGCTGGCCGAGCTGGAACACAAGCAGCACGGTCGTCATCGCGATCACCGCGCTGACCGCGACAATGGCCAGCACAATCGGCTTGTTGATTCCCTGCGGACCGAAAACGAAGGCCATCGGGTCGCCGACCTGGAGCAGTTTGTAGTTCACCATCCCGGTCAGTACGAGCGAGATCGCGACGTAGAGCACCGTGCAGATCAGCAGCGAGTACAAAATCCCGCGCGGCAGGTCGCGCTGCGGGTTTTTACATTCTTCCGACGTGGTCGAGATCGCGTCGAACCCGATGTAGGCGAAAAACACCGCCGACACGCCCTTGAGCACGCCGCCCATGCCGTTGGGGGTGAAGGGCGTCCAGTTTTTGGTGTTGATGAAGAACGCGCCGAAGCCGATGACGAACAGAATCACGCCGACCTTGAGCGCCACCATCACGTTGGAAACGTTGCGCGACTCGCGAATCCCGATGTAGACCAGCGTGGTGATGACGAGAATGATGCCGAGCGCGGGCAGGTTGCAGATGACGTGCAGGCCGCCGACCTGCGGCGCGGTCGTCCACGCCTGATGCGCCAGCCAGACCGCCTTGCTTCCCTCCCTGATCTGGTCGAGCGTCTGCCCCTGCTTGAGCAGGTCGTTCACCGCGTCGAATCCGCGCGACGCCGTCAGGAAGTCCATCCGGAAATAGGCCGGAATCTTTAACCCGTATCCTTCCATCAGGTTGGAGAAATACTCGCTCCACGAGATGGCGACCGCGATGTTGCCGATGGCGTATTCCAGCAGCAGGTCCCAGCCGATAATCCACGCGATGATTTCCCCGAAACTGGCGTAGGCGTAGGTATAGGCCGACCCGGACACCGGAATCATCGCCGCGAACTCCGCGTAACAGAGCGCCGCGAATCCGCAGGCGACCGCCGTGAAGATGAACAGGAGCGACACGCCGGGGCCGCCGTTGAAAGCGGCGTTGCCGATGGTCGAGAAGATTCCCGCGCCGATGACCGCCGCGACACCCAGCGCCGTCAGGTCGATGACGCCAAGTTCCTTGGCGAGTCCGGTGTGTTCGCCATCGCCGATACCGGCGGCAGCGTCGGCCTGAATGCGGGTGACCGATTTGGTTCGAAAAAGGCGTGCAAGGGGCATAACGGCTGTTTCCGCTTTCGATTGAAAATGAAAAATATGGACATCCCCAGGCTGATTTCGCGGTGCGACAGACAGCCTGTGGACTTTTTAACCCGGAACGGGACTGGGCAGTTTGGAATTTTGTGTGAAAAACCTTTCCGATGCTATGGGTTGCGGATGATGGCTGTCAACGTGGGATTTGATTTCCGACCTTGCTCAATCCCGGACCGTGTGGCAAAATGCCCCACATTAAAATCTCGTCCCGGTCATTCCGACGCGCTTATTCCAGCCCCATAAGCCATGCACATACTTGTCGTCGATGACGAGCCGACCGTCTGTTTACTCATTCGGGAGGTTCTGGAAACCGAACACCACACAGTCAAAACCGTTCACAGCGGGAGTGAAGCCCTTGCGCTCGGATCACGGGAGCCGTTTGACCTGGTTCTCTGCGACGTACGACTGGGCGAAGTTGACGGATTTACAGTCCTTCAGGAATTTCGGGAACGCCTCCAGCCGGACGCCGAAGTCGTGCTCATGACCGGGTTCGCCTCGCTTGAAGCCGCCCTCAACGCGGTCAAGCTCGGAGCCAACGACTACATCTGCAAACCCTTTTCAGTCAATGATTTGTCGCGAGTGGCGAGCGAGGCCGAGGAACGCATCCGGCTCAAGCGGCAGCCGCCGCCGACGGTTCATGAAGCCACCGCCTTCGCCGACCGGTTCGCCATTATCGGGCGTTGCCCGGCGATGATCGACGTTTTCAAGGTCATCGGTCGGGTTGCCCCGACGGATCTCCCCGTATTGATCGCGGGCGAATCCGGCACCGGCAAGGAACTCATCGCGCGGGCCATCCACAACAACAGCGGACGGGCCAACAAGCCCTTCGTGGCGGTCAACTGCGGCGCGCTTACCGAAACCCTGCTCGAAACCGAACTTTTCGGCCACGTCAAAGGCGCATTCACCGGCGCGGCCACGACCCGGCGCGGACTGTTCGAGGAAGCCGAGGGCGGCACGCTCCTGCTCGACGAAGTCACCGAGACCAGTCCCGGCTTTCAGGTACGCCTGTTGCGCGTGCTTCAGGAAAGCGAAATCCGGCGGGTTGGTTCGAATGATTCCGTCGCCGTCGATGTCCGGATTCTCGCCACGACCAATCAGGATATGGAAAAACTCGTCGCCGGCGGGACCTTCCGCAAGGACCTGATGTACCGGCTGAACGTGGTCAGCATCCTGCTTCCACCGCTTCGCGAACGCGGGGCCGATCTCGAAATGATGATCGACACCTTCCTCGCCCGCTATTCGCCGCCCAACCACCCCGCCGTCAGGCTGACGCCCGATTCCCGCGCCGCCCTGCTCGCCTGGCACTACCCCGGCAACGTCCGCGAACTTCGCCACACCATTCAGCGCCTCGTCGCCCTCGCCAACGGCGGCATCATCCGCCTCGAAGACCTTCCGACCAAATTCTGCTCGACGCGGTCCAACCAGACCGCGCCCGCGGAAACCCCGATGCCGCTTCCCCAGGAACTGCTCAACTTCGACATCGGAGAGCGCCCGCCCTCCTTCGACGAGGTCGAGAAACGGTACGTCGAATTCATGATCGGCTACACCCACGGCAACAAGAAACGCGCCGCCGAACTCATGGGCATCGACCGCAAAACCCTCGGTCGCATGGTCGAACGCCACGGACTGACTGAGCGAGTCCTGGAGTCTTAGAGTCTGGGCGTCTTGGAGTCTTGGAGTCTTGGAGTCTTGGAGTCTTGGAGTCGGAAGACAAAAGTCACCGTGACTCTTTCTATCTCCCTGTCTCCTTGTCTTCGTCTTTCAGACTCCGAGACGCCTAGACTCTTAGACGCCCAGACTCCCGACTCCCAGACTTCTTATTTTCCGCCTTCCCGCCGCCGGATCTGCTGAATCGCCAGATTCGCGGCGTTGACCACGCTGGAATCGCGCTCCCGGAGCATTCCCTCGATGGCCGGGATGTCGGAGGAAGTCCCGATTTTTCCCATTGCGTGCATCATGCGGACCATTCCGGGCGCGGTCGAACGCCGGAAATATGGATGTAAATCCTGTGGATTGAGCAGTTCCGGAAGATAGCCCGCGGCCTGATCGGCGAACGAGAGCGAGTCGAGCTGCCGGACGATTTCAAGCAGATACTCGGATCGGCCCATCCGGTAAAGCGCAAACGCCTGGGCCAGCTTGACGGTTTCCTTCTTCTCGTTGAGGCGGGCCGACGAAATCCGGGTCACGAGCTGCGTGTTTCCCGCCCGTCCGAGACCTTCGAAGGCGAACCGGCGGCGGTCATCGTCGGGATTGGCGAAGTTTTCCAGAAAAATGTCCTCGCTCGAACTGTCTCCGATGCGCCCGAGGGCTTCGAGAATCGTCTTGCGACGCCCGCGTTCATCCTCCGCCGTGGCCTTTCGGTACCGCTCGTTGAGCGGCGCGGCGGCATCCTTCGTTCGCAGCAGCCCGGCGGCTGCGACGGCCTGATCCCGGACTTCGCTCGTGGGGGCGTCAAAGTACGGAATTACGTACTTCCCGTATTCCGGATTCCCCAGCTTGACGAAAACCCGGAAAATTTCCACCCGCAGGTCGGCATCGGTGAGCGCGCCGACCATTGCGTCGACCTGCGCGTCCGCCCGCAGCACGCCGAGCGCCCGCACCGCCGAACGCCGGTTGTCGAGATCGTTGTCGTCGCGCATCTGATCGGCCAGACCGCTCAAAATACGCTCGTCAACCTTCGTGAACGGCGCGACGATGATCGGTTCGTTGGTTTCGAGGAACGGATTGAACGTACTGAGGCCCTTCCGCCGGGCGAAAATGAAGCCGATGTCGCTTTCGATGGAGTAGGAAACCACGCCGCGAATCGCCGCCCGGCGAACATCCGCCGCCGGATCGCGCAGGGCTTCGACGAGATTCGGAATCGCCTCGGTGTCCTTGATTTTGCCGAGTGAAATCGCCGCGTTGGCCCGGACTTCCGGATCGGAATCGTTTTTCAGGGCGGTCAGGAGCGGCGCGGTGCCTTCCCGGAACCGGCGTTCGCCGAGGTCGCGGGCCGCCCGGCGACGGGTTTTCACGTCCGGACTCACCAGATCGGCGATGGTTTTTTCCTGCGGCGACTGGGCGACCGCGCCCGATGGAAGAAGGAGGATGGAGAGAGCGAAAGGTAGAATTTTCATTGAGGAACGCATCATACCCTCAGAAATTACATGAAGTCGAAAGGCGCGTCCCGCAACCTACCCGCGCGGACGCGCCATGTCAATTTCGATGCGATTTCAAAACTCTGCATCAATGAGCTTATTTGAAGATATGTTCTCTGTGGTAAGCCAGGAAAACCTGGTGCTCCTTCTCCACTCTATGTAAATAAAGATCAGGATGAAGTCCCAAATGGACATAATCCTCTGGGCAAAGACGGGAAGAAACGAGGATTTTCCCCGTATCATCGAAACTGATGTAACCGCCATCAAAGCAGGCATCGAGTCCGGGTGACAAAAGCAGTCCATTGAAGTGAATAAATCGCTCGGTCAAGGATGAGACGACCCAGGGTTTTATATGTGAAGCCCGCAAAAGCCTGATTTCGGAACATCCAGTCACTGAACACTTTCCCCAGTAATCAATCAAACTCTGTCGGAACTTGCCCTGACCAATACGAGCTTTAACGATCGCCTCACGCTCCGAGATACTCAACTTCTGATACCACTGGACCTCTGTATCGGGTGTCCGTTCCATCTGGCAGGCAAGAATCCAGGCAAACGAGTGGGCATCAAGGAGACTGACGGCAGGGCCAATTCGCCCACTCAGCAGTATCTTGAGTTCAAAGAACAAATTCAAAAACGTTTGGTAGTTCTCCCAGGAACATCTTTTACTGGTCTTCAAGCCGGCACCAAGATCGTGAAACGCCTGATCGAAGTAAGTTGGTGCAATCGGAAGGTAACTGGTCGGGTCTTTCAGAAAAAAGAGATAGGCCAGTAATGGATATGTTTTCCCGAAAAAGGCGCTCAGGTGGGAAAAAGCGAGAGAATCTTCCAAATTACCCCTGTAAAATCCAAAGAAACATTCTTCGATGCTCGGAAGATCAGCACCTTTTTCGAGAATTTCATGGAGTTGTCGGTGCGGTCGGGATTGGGGGCCATATTTTCCCTGCCACCGCACAAGTTTGTTCTGAGGAAGTTCAATGGCGGAAATAACCCCTCTGACGATGGTGCCTGTTCCAATGTCGGATTGTTTCCACAAGTGAGGAGAAAGGGCGGCCTGCCCATCTACCTGAAGCCTGGACTTAAATCCCTCTTCATTTTTCGTGTATGGATTTGAGGAAAAAGAGTCGAAAGACGTATTTGACTTGTTTTCGATGAAAGCCCGGAATTCTTCAAATCGGCACTCAAAAAGAACTGGATCGATATGAGGCTGGAGAATTCCCATTTTTCTTGTTCCAGATCAGTTGAATTTACCGTGTATTGCGCTCGGCAACCGGTACGGGAACGGCAATCGGGGGCAGGTTGTACGTTGTGCCTTCCGTCACCGAAGGCGGCGCAAGCATTGGTTTTTCAACCGGAAGTTCCACTGTCGGCGAGGTCCGGGCCGGGCTGGCCGGATAGGTTATCGGAAGTTCGGGCGTTGCCGTCGTCCGCCGGTTGCGCGGAAAGATGTTCGCCAGCAGCAATGCCGTCAGGGTCGCCAGCACCGTCATGACGACCAGTACCAGCATTCCTTCCGCGTCATGGGCATTCCCACGCGTAATCACCTTTTCGATCAGGCCCATCATCACCACCAGAACCCCGCCGCCAACCATCGCAATCAGGCGCAGCAGTTGTCTTTTGCGGCGTTCCTCGCTGGATTCGAGCAGTTTGTCGGCTTCTTCCCGAATGGTGGCGATTTTTTTGGCGAGTCGCCGGTCGTTCGGGTCGAGGGCGGCAATTTTGGCGGTCATCGCCCGGGCAATTTCAAGCCGGCCCGTATCCGGATTCGCGATGGGCGTCTGAAGGGCGGTCCGGACGACCCGCAAATCCGCGCCGCATCCCCGGCAGAACTGGCCGGCCTGACTCTGTTGCGCCCCGCAGGCTGGACAGAATTGCATCGGGAACTCCTTTCTTTACGCCGTATTCCGCGAAATCGGCACGCCTGCCCGCGAGAGTTGGTGCGTCGTTTCCTCGGTCACGGAAGGCGGCGTGAGCATCGGTTGCGGGGGCTGAATTTCCGCTGTCGGGGTCGGGCGACCTGTAGCGGCCTGAAAAGACACCGGAAGATCGAGAGTCGCCGCCTTCCGGGTTCTGGGGAAGATACTCGTAAGAACCAGGGAAGCAAGCGTAGCCAGCAGGGTGATCAGCATCAGGACGAACAATCCCGAGATATTATTCCTATCACCGCTTTGGATGATCTTGCCGAGGAGAATCATAAAAAAGAACAACGCGCCGCCTCCGACGGCGCCGATGGTAATCGTCAGATTCATTCGGCGGCGATCATCAGGAGAATCAAGCAGTTTTTGAGATTCCTGACGAAGAAACGCGATTTTTGTGACCAACTGCTCATCATTCGGGTCAATCGCGGCAATTTTCGCCGACACGGCCCGGGCGATTTCAAGTCGGGCAGTATCCGAATTTCCTGGAGGTGTCTGAAGGGCGGTTCGAACAACCCGCAAATCCGCGCCGCATCCCCGGCAGAACTGACCGGCCTGACTCTGCTGTGCCCCGCATGCTGGACAGAATTGCATTCCAAAATCCTCTATTTATGACGTTTGCCGGGACACAGGCGTCGCTTCCCGCGGGAGTTGGTGCGTGGTTTCTTCTGTCACGGAGGGCGGCGGCAACTGACCGGTGCGGTATCCAACGGGGGGCGCGGCCAACTGATTGACCGGCGGCGGCGCGGGGAGCTTGTCCATCAGGAGTTGGGCTTCGGCGTCGAGGTGCCGGTCGGGAATGGTTTTTCCCGGCACGGTGAAATACAGACCGTTCAGGACGGTTCCGAGGCCGATGAAGAACACGAGCAGTCCGGCAAAGGGTCCAAACGGAATATGAATGCTGCCGGTCAGGAGCATGATCATGACCCCGAGGCCGACTGCGGCGGTGATGGTTCCCGTCCGCAGGCGGCGCAACCGCTTTTCGGCGGGCGATTCGAGAAATTTCTCGATTTCGGGAAGGACATCCTCGGTAATCTTGGCGAGGTCTTTCGTGGTTTGCGCGGCGCGAATCCGCTCGGCGAAGGCCCGACCGATTTCCTCGCGGGCCGAGACGGCGGAAGACGTCACCTCATCGGGACGAAGCAGCGCCGTCCGGACCGTCCGCAGGTCGGCCCCGCAGGCCCGACAGTATTGGCTCGGCTGACGTTCTTCCGTCCCGCAGCTTGGACAAAACATCACAGGCTACCTCGCTGAATAGTGAAAGCGCGTGTACTGAAACGAAATGTTTGTAGCACACGCGCTTTACGAACCGAACCGGATTTTGTTTCGGGGTACCCTCCCTTACGGTCGGGGTTCCATACCGTCCGCCACCAAGTACCATTCGGCAACGGGTATGGAACCCCGACCGTGAGGGAGGGAAGGTCCTAAGCCAGTACTTCCGCCAGCACCTCGACCGCCCGGTCGATTTCGGCTTCGGTCAGCACAAGCGACGGCAGCATCCGGATGACGGTCGGACCGGCATTCAGCACCAGCACCCCGCGTTCCTGCGCGGCGGCGATGAACGGGGCGACCTTTTCCTTCAGTTCGATCCCGATCATGAAACCGAGGCCGCGAATATCCCGGATACGGTCGCTCCGAATCTCGCGCAGCCGGGTGAAGAAGTAATCGCTCTTGCGGGCCACCTGGGTCGGCAGATCGGTCTCGCGCATCACGCGCAGGGTTGCCCGCGCAGTCGCGGAGGCGAGGGGCGCGCCACCGAAGGTCGTGCCGTGCTGGCCGATTTCGGGTTTGACCACCCGTTCACCAAGCGCGAACGCCCCCATCGGGAAGCCGCTCGCAATTCCCTTCGCCATCGTCAGAATGTCCGGACGGATGCCGTACTGCTCGACCGCGAAGAAAGTTCCGGTCCGACCGAAACCCGACTGAACTTCATCGACGATGAGCATCGCCCCGCGCTCGCGGCAGAGCCGTTCCGCACCGGTGAGAAATTCCTGATCGCCCGGACGGACGCCGCCTTCTCCCTGCACCGGCTCCAGAATCACCGCCCCGATGTCCTCGGTAAACGCCTCTTCCAGCGCCGCCAAATTATTGTAGGGAATGTATTTGAAGCCCGGCAGCAGCGGTTCGTAGACCTCGCGGTACTTCGGTTCCCAGGTCGCCGTCAACGCCCCCATCGTCCGCCCGTGAAAGCCGCGCATCGCCGCAATGACGCCGTGTTTACGGGTCGTCAGACGGGCGAACTTGAGCGCGCCTTCGTTGGCTTCCGCGCCGGAATTGCAGAAAAAGATGCGGTCCATCCCCGCCGGAAGCACCTGCGCCAGTTCCTCATAGAGCAGGGCGCGCTGGTCGTTGCCGAACGAGGCGGAACAGGCGATGAGCGTCCGGGCCTGCTCGACGATGGCTTCGACGACCGCCGGGTGGCAGTGGCCGAGACTGGCGACGCCGTAGGCAGCCGTCAGATCGAGGTATTTCCGGCCTTCGCTGTCCCACACGGTCGAGCCTTCGCCC
>JAAFHI010000483.1 GCA_013298335.1 Actinomycetota bacterium | reverse complement strand
GAGCAGGCAGCCGAAGCCGAGTTCGGTCATTTTTTCGGTATCCAGAATTGAGCAGGTCAGACCGTATTTTCCGGCCATTTCCTCGGCCCGCCGCGCCATTTCAACCGGAGTGAGCTTGTTGCCCGGCTCCTGGGCGAGCATCCGAGAGAAATTCATGGCACCCGCGACGATGACGCCTTCCGCGACGCCGTGCTGGGCTTCATCGGCGGCTTCGCCCGTCACGCAGAGAGTGAGGTCGCTGATGGTTTTCGCGTCGTCCTTCGGCTTGCGATAGATCGCCGGGTCGAACAGGCCGTTGTGGACGCCTTCAACAATGGCCGCCGCCGCCGTGGCCGGTTCGAGACCGCCGCGGATGCCGAACGCGAGCGAGGTGACGCCCTTTTTGGACGCGATACGGGCGGCTTGCCCGGCGCGAATCCGCAGCGCGCGCGCCGAGAATTCGCTTTCCTTGCCCGCGCCGACCAGCAGGACGCGTCTGGCGGCCAGCGTTCCGACGGCATGCAGGAAAACCGTTTCGCCCGGCTTGCCGTTCATTTCGGCGCTGCCGACCACGTCGGTCAGCAGGTTCGAGGTGGCTTCATTGATGGCCGCGAGCGCTTCGTTCGCCGCGGTATCCCCTTCAAAAATAAAGAGAACCAGTGCATCGGCTGGGGTGGTTTGAATTGGTGACGTGCTGACGTGGATGTTCATTCTTGTTCCCCGAGAACCCTGTAATGGATGAAATGATGATGTGCGTCGGAACCGACGACCCGCGCACTATACCACGCCTCGCCCGCCAGGTGGCGGAAACACCGCAAAAACGAAAACCGGGCACGGACTTGGTCCGTACCCGGTTTCCTGTGAAGACTGCCGAAGAAACTAGCTGGGCTTCTTGGTCTCTTCTTTTTTCTTGCCATGCTTTTTGTGTTTGCGGTGTTTCTTTTTCTTGGTCATTTTCTTTTCGCCACCGGCAGCCGGCTTGGTTTCCTGGGCGAAGGCGGAGACGGACGAGAGACCGAGGGCGGCGACAATGGCCAAAGCCAGAACGAGTTTGCTCTTCATGTTTCGGATATCCTCTAAAGAAAATTTTGAAGTGTGTGTGTAACGCAAGCGACGCAAGGAGCAGTTGGTGCGCTTACATTTGCCGTTTACATATCAATTTCAGTGCCACAACTTTGGAAAATGAGAAATATTTCACGGTTTTTACAATTCCATTGATTTCGACGAAATTTTGATGAGTTGGGTCTGGGGCTGATGGTTCTCAAAATGCTCGCGAGATGTGTCGAAAATGACATCGCCGACAAAAACGCCACACTTGTCGGGCCGGTTATGATTTCGACCGGGGCTTTTTGGCGGAGAAAAATCAGACTTTTTCCCGGCTTCAGCCTCCAACGACACAGCAGGCACGAGAATCGTCGAGGAAATCCGGACCCCGATGCAGACACTGGAAACGACCGACATGCAGCTTGTGGAGCAGACGCTCGGCGGTGAACCCGATGCTTTCGGCGTGCTCGTCCGTCGGTGGGAGCGCCCGATTTACAGTCTGGCGTACCGCATGATCGGGTCTGACGAAGACGCCCGTGATGTTTGTCAGGAGACGTTCATTTCCGCGTTTCGCAATTTGAAGTCGTTTCGCGGGGAATCGAAATTTTCGTCGTGGCTCTATCGGATTGCGATCAACTGCTGCCATTCACGGCAGCGCAAGCAGCCGCAGCCGGACGTTTCGATTGATGAACAGATCGAGGAATACGGCCTCGAACCGATGGATTCGCGCGAATCGGTGGATGACCGGCTCTATCGTGACCAGCGGGCGCAACTGGTTCGTCGGGCGCTGGCCGCGCTGCCACACGATATGCGGCAGGTCATCGTGATGAAGGAATACGAGGGGCTGAAGTTTCATGAAATCGCCGAGGTGCTCGGCATTCCGGTCAGTACGGTCAAGACGCGGCTCTACACGGGGTTGACCTACATGCGCAAACGGCTCGAACACGTCAGCGATTCGCTCTGACGGGGTGGGCGACGGAACGAAAAGGAAGGTTCGTCATGAATATGAAAAAGGAAAAACAGTCGGGCTGCGGACGGAGCGAGGATCTGGTCACGTACCTCTACGGCGAGGCGACGCCGGTCGAATCGTCGGATTTCGAGCGGCACCTGAAAGCGTGCGCCGAATGTCGCGATGAGCTGACCGCGTTCCAGTCGGTGCGCGGGACGCTCCGGCAGTGGGAGATGGAGACCGTTCCGCCGCGCATCGACATCGCCATCAAACCGACTTTCTGGCAGACGGTGAAGGAACTCTTCGCGATGACGCCGGTGTGGGGAAAGCTGGCTTTTGGCGGGGTCGGCGCGCTGGCGCTGCTGGCGCTGTTCAATGTCAGCGTGACGGTCGGCGGCGGTGGCGTGACCTTCTCGGCGGGCTGGCGACCGCAACCGGTACAGGTTGTAACGCCGGGTACGGTTCCTCCGGTGGTGAATCCGGTCACGCCGGTGACGGTCAGGACAACCGACGAGGCCGCGGTGCGGGCCATCGTGGCCCAACTCGTCAGGGAGAGCGAAAAGCGGCAGGCGGAACAGCTCGACGCGAAACTGGTTTCGCTCACGTCGAAGCTCGACAACCGCCAGCGCGCGGAGTTCGTGAAGGCCGTTTCGCAACTCAAGCAGGACCAGCGGCTGCATCTCGCTTCACTGATTCAGGAAAACAGTCGTCGTGGAGGTCCCGATCTGCTTGACCTCATCGGTCAGGTCCAGTCGGCCAGCGTCGAAGTCGAGGAATAATCAGCTTTTCGATTGTCGCTCGCGGTCCAAAACGATCAACGGCTGCTCCGAGAACTCGTTGGCCCCCCAACGGCAATCGAAAACACCCTTCCGGCCCGTGATGTCGCGGGCCGGTTTCATTTTGAATAGGGAAACCCGTTTACGATGGTGAGGGCGCGGTAGACCTGTTCGGCGGCGAGCGTCCGTGCCATTTCGTGGGTAAAGGTCAGTTTCGACAGTGACCAGCGCCAGTCGGCCCTTTTCCTGACCGCTTCCGCCACGCCCCAGTGTCCGCCGACGACAAAACAGAGTTCCTTCCGGCCTTCGTCGCGCCAGCGCTGAACCTTCCCGGCCAGTGCCTGCGAGGTCACCTGCTCGCCCTCGACATCGAGCAGAACCACGAGCGAATCCGCGGCAATCGCATTCAGAATTCCACCAGCTTCCTGATCCATCGCTTTGGCCGGATCGGCTGCCAGCGCGGCGGGCGACTCCCTGACCGTGGTCGTCTCGCATTTCAGGAAACGCGACACGCGCCCGGCGTATTCTTCGGCCAGCGCGTTCCAGTGCGGTGATTTTGTTTTTCCGACGACGATGAAGCGGACCTTCATTCCGGCGTGTCCTTCCCCCGCGCCTCGCGTTCGCGCCGACTGTAGGGAATGTCGTAGGCGCGCAGTTTTTCATACAGATTCTTGCGGCTGATGCCGAGAATCGCCGCCGCCTTCGACTTGTGCCCCCGCGTGTGCGCGAGGATTTCCCGGATGTAGGTCGCTTCGAGTTCCGCCAGCGTGGGCTTGCGTTCGCGTCCGCGCATGAGGGCTGCCGCCGACGTCATCGAAGCCGGGAGGTGCGCGATTTCGATGACTTCACTTCTGGCCGTCAGGGTCGCCCGTTCCATCGCATGCATGAGTTCGCGGACGTTGCCCGGAAAATCGTAGTTCTTCAGCAGCGCCAGCGCCTCCGGCGCGAGTCGCCGGACGGGCAGGCCGTGACGCCGACCGGCCATCGCGAGAAACCGTTCCGCGAGCGGCGCGATGTCGGACGGACGCTCCCGCAGCGGCGGAAGCTGGATGTGGATGACGTTGAGGCGGTGATAGAGGTCCTCGCGGAAGGATTTGCGGGCGACCGCTTCCGTCAGGTCGATATTCGTCAGCGCGAGCAGGCGAACCTTGAGCGCAAACGGCTGATGGCCGCCGAGTCGCGTGAAGCGCCGTTCTTCAATGACCCGCAACAATTTCGCCTGTCCCTGAAGCGTGAACGCTGCGATTTCATCAAGGATGAGCGTCCCATGCTGGGCGGCCTCGAAGCGCCCGGCCTTGGCCGCCGTTGCGCCCGTGAAGGCACCGCGTTCGAAACCGA
>JAAFHI010000148.1 GCA_013298335.1 Actinomycetota bacterium | reverse complement strand
ACCCATGGAAACGCCCATCAGATGCGCTTTCTTCACGTTCAGCGCGTCGAGAAACCTGACCAGAAAATCTTCCTGCATGCGAATCGAATAGGACAGATTCTCCGGCTTGTCGGATTTGCCGAATCCTGGCAGGTCAAGCGCGAGTACGTGGAATTTCTTCGACAGCGGGACAATCGAGTTGCCCCAGTCGATTTCGGAGCTTCCGCCGAGGCCATGCACGAGCACGAGCGTCGGTCCCGTGCCGCTTTCAATGTAGTGAACACGGACGCCGTTGAGGGTGACGTCGTGACTGTGAACGCCCGCCCGCCAGAGTTGGTAGCTGCCGTACCACCCGATGACCGTCAGCGGACGGCGATAGAGAAACAGTCCGGCCCCAGCCACGACGATGAGAAGCATGGCGAGGGCGGTCAGCCAGCGGCGAGACCGTCGGGCGGGTTTTACAGCGGTCATGGGAAATCCGGTGTCAGTTCGAAATTCTTGTCGAGTCGAGGCACGAGATTTAGCATAGACTCTGTTTGACTGCATCCGAACTTGTTGGGAGGCCCCGAAAGATGACTCCGAAAGACGATAAAACCCGCTTCGAATACCGTGTCGGTGATGAAGTGTCCTACGCCGGGGCGCACGGCATGACATACGGCGAAATTGCGCGTGTCGTGACGCCGGGACCGGACGGCGCGGTCGAAATCCAGTGGGAGGATGGTCGTCGCGAGGTCAAGAAGACCCGCGACAAATCAATCCGCCTGTTGCGCCGGGCGACCGGACGCAGCGAGGCCGACGAACAGCGCGGCGAAAAGCGCCGGTCGTTCGACAGTGAGATTGCCGAAGTCAGAAAAAGCGACATCCGGCGCAAGAGCTGAAGGATGAGGGATGAAGGATGAGGGATGAAAAAGAATCCAGGGAAAATTTGAACAATCGGGAAACCCATTCGGGCGTTCCATCAGTTCCAACTTCATCCCTCATCCCTCATCCCTCATCCCTGATTCCCGTCGTGGTCGGCCCCACCTGTTCTGGCAAGAGCGATCTCGGCATTGCGCTGGCGAAGGCGTTTGACGGGGAAATCGTCAATCTTGATTCAATTCAGGCGTATCGCTGTTTGAACGTCGGTACGGCCAAAGTGCCGATGGATGAGCGCTGCGGAATTCCGCATCACCTGATCGATGTGGCCGATCCGACCGAGAATTATTCCGCCGGACGCTACGCGCGGGAAGCCGGGGCGGTGCTGACCGATATTGAATCACGCGGGAAAATGGCGGTTTTCGTGGGCGGAACGGGCCTCTACCTCAACGCCCTGCGCGGTCGTATCTTCGACGAGGAAAAACCGACCGACCTGCATTTGCGTGAACGGCTCAGGGTACTGCGCGACCGTCGGGGCGCACCGTGGCTGCATCGGATGCTCCTTCGGTTCGACCCGGTTTCGGCGGCGCGGTTGCAGCCGAATGACTGGTCGCGAACCGCGCGCGCGCTCGAATTTCTGTTTCATACAAAGACGCGAATTTCCGAACAACGGGCTACTTTGCCCCCGCCGCCGGAGTTTGCCGCGCGGATGCGGATCATCGTGCTGAATCCGCCGCGGGAAGCGCTCTACGACAAGATCAACCGGCGCGTGGACATCATGGAGCGGGCCGGTTTGCTCGCCGAGATTGAAACGCTGATTGCCACGGGCGTGCCGATGGACGCGAAGGCGTTCGAGGCGCATGGTTACAAGCGGATCATCGAGTATCTGCGCGGACACCGGACCTATGAATCGGCCATCGAGCAGATGAAAACGGATACGCGGCACTACGCCAAGCGACAATGGTCGTGGTGGCGCGGCGAACCGGAGGCGACGTGGTTTGATGGTTTCGGCGGGGAATCCGAGGTCCAACGTCAGGTGATTGCATTTTTGGGATAGCCACGGATTACACGGATTACACAGATTTTTCTGAATGAACCTTCTGGTTTGAATCTGTGTAATCCGTGTAATCCGTGGCTATCATTTCTTCATAAAACCAGCCGCTCGAACTCAAAGCTTCGTTTCCCGAAATTGAGCAGATACCCGACTCGCAGGCCGGTTGCCTTCAGGTAGTTCAGCGTTTGAGCACGATGAATAGGGTGGGTCGCTTCCGCAGCCTTCAATTCGAGAATGATTGCATCCTCGACCAGAATATCCGCGAAGTACTGGCCGACGTGACAGCCGTGGAAGACAACCTCGATGGGGTGTTGCTGGACGGCATGGATACCCTCCTCGGCAAACAGGACCATCATCGAATTTTCATAAACCTTTTCAAGAAAACCGGGACCGAGTTCATTGTGGACTTTCATCCCGATGCCGATGATTTTGTAGGACAATTCCCGATACAGAAATCTTTCTTGCAACATGAGTGCGCCTTTCCTTTGGGTACGTTTCTGATGCGCTTTGCAGGCATCGCCAAAAGAAAAAGCAAGTGTCGTGCCAATTCCTAACGTACTGAAAAGAAAGCCTCAACGTCCTTCAGCAGGTTGGTCGTCGGCATCGTCGGGAGGCTGCGTAAAAACGTTCTCCCGTAGTTCTTGGTTTTCATGCGCGGGTCGAGAATGGCGATCACGCCTTTGTCCTCGGCGCTGCGGATCAGCCGTCCGATGCCCTGTTTGAGCGTGATGACGGCCTGCGGCACGGTGTAGGCATTGAACGGGTTCTCGCCCTGCTGTTCGAGCCATTTGTGGCGGGCCGCGACCACCGGATCGGTCGGGACGGGGAAAGGAAGCTTGTCGATGATCACGCAGGAGAGGCTTTCGCCCTGCACGTCCACGCCCTGCCAGAAACTTGCGGCGGCGAAGAGGACCGCGCCCGGCGTCCGGCGGAATTTTTCGAGCAGGCCGATTTTTGAACCGCGTCCCTGTACAAAGCAGGGAAAGTCCACGCGGGGCGAGACCCGGTCATATAACTCGCGCATGTGGGCGAGGCTCGTCGCGAGCACGAATGCCCGTCCCTGCGTGATTTCGAGCAGCGAGACGATTTCGTCCGCCGCCGCGCCGGTGAAGCGCGGGTCGCGCGGGTCGGGCATGTTTTTCGGCAGATAAAGGATCGCCTGTTTCGCGTAGTCGAAGTGCGATTCGACGATAAGTTCATCCGATTTTTCGAGGCCGAGCCGGGCGCGGATGAAGTCGAACTTGCCCTCGCTCGTCAGCGTGGCCGAGGTCAGGACGACCGAATCGAGCGCACCGAACAGTTTTTCCTTGAGCAGTTCGGCAAGGTTGATGGGCGTGGCCTGAAGGAATTGACCGCGTCCGCGCTTTTCGTACCAGTAGACAAACGTCGGGTCGTCGCTTGTGACGATGAATTCGAGATCGAAGCGGAACTGCTCGATGCGGCGCTTGAGACGCTCGACTTCGGCTGGCGGATCCTTCGGGCGTTCTAGGGCGTCGTGCAGATCCTGAAGCGCATTGTCGAGGACGAGATAGGCTTCGCCAGCGTGGGTCATCACCCAGTTGCCTTCGTCGTCGCGCTTGGCGAAGTAGTCTTCTTCAAGGTCCGACCGACCATCCGCACCGCCGCGTCGCCGGGCGAGGACCATCCAGAAACGGTCGTTGGCCTCGGTCGCCCGCAGTCCCTTGCGCATGACTTCCGTGGCGACATCGGCGTCGGTGATGATGACTTTCTGAATGTCCTGAATGAGGTCGTTCAGGCGGTAATTGCTGGCCTGCATCCCGAAATATTCGGCGGCGGTGTCCTCGATTTCGTGGGCTTCGTCAAACACGACCATCGTGTAGTCGGGCAGCACCGCACCGTAGTCGTTGTTGCGCGCGGCGAGATCGGCGAAGAAGAGATGGTGGTTGACGATGACGATGTCGGCTTCCTCGGCCCGCCGCCGCGCCTGCGTGACGAAACATTCGTCAAACTTCGCGCATTTCGAACCGAGACAGATTTCCGCGCGGGCGTCGATGTCGCGCCAGAACGACAGATCTTCGGGAAGGTCGGCCAGTTCGGCGCGGTCGCCGATGACGGTTTTCTGCGACCAGCGGCGCACCACATCGAGATAGTGGACGTCCTCCATCCCGGCGAGCGTCATGATGCCGTCGGTCTGGCCGAAGCGTTGCAGGCAGAGATAATTGCCGCGTCCCTTGAGATAGGCCACGCGGAGATTGCGTCCGAGGGCCTTTTCGAGAAACGGGATGTCCTTGTGGTAAAGCTGTTCCTGAAGGTTCTTGGTCGCGGTTGAAATGATGACCCGTTTGTTCAATGCCAGTGCGGGAATGATGTAGGCCAGCGTCTTGCCCGTGCCCGTGCCCGCTTCCACGCAGAGGTGTCCGCCATGCGTGAGGGCGTCGTGAACCGCGCGGGCCATGTCGATCTGGCCCGGTCGGTATTCGAATTTCGGATGATGCCGCGCCAGCAGGCCTTCCGGGCCGAAAATAGATTCCATCGTTGTTCCCGCGTCCAATTTTTTGTTACCAACGTGAAAAGGAAAGACCGCATCCGGTGGTGACGGTTTTTCACATTCAAGGAAACATCATACGAACCGGAGGCACGATGAAGAAACTTCTTTTCGCGGGAATGACCTGCCTTGCATTGGCGGTCGGCATCTCGCTTTCTCCCGTGGTCACGAATGTACAGGCCCAGAAAATCGTGACTGCCACGCAGGTCAACGGCACGTGGGTCTGCAAGACCGGCACCTTCAAAATCCTTGCGCTCGGCAAACAGAAACTCAAAGTCGAGTTTTCAGGTATCTATCCCTACCGCGATGGACAAGGCAATCCGAGCGCCAATTTTGGAGAAGGCAGAGGCATCGCCCGTATCGAAGGCGACACGGCGACCTTCAATCCCTATCCCGATGATAAAGAATGTCTGATTACAATGAAGTTCACCGACGGAAAGATGATCGTCACCCAGGAGGGCATCTGCGGTTTCGGCCACAATGTCACCGCCGAGGGGACCTATCGGAAGAAGAGCGGGGCCAAGCCGAAATTCAGCAGTTAGTAGTCAGTGGTCAGCAGTTAGCAATGGTTTTCTACTAACTGCTGACCACTGACTACTAACTGCTAACTACACCTTCACCACTTCCAGCTCGAAATACAGTTCCTTCCCGCGCATAAAGGCGTTGAGGTAGTGCTCCCAGAAGCGGCGGATGAAGCGCATTTTCGGATGGCGCTGGTCGAGGTTGACGAGCCATTCGAAGCCGAGCGATTTCCAGACGTTGAGCAGCGTGACCCGCGCCAGTCGTTGTTTGAACCGTACGTCGGCGTAGAAATCGAAGACTTCGCGATCCACCGTCAGGTTGCGGAACGAATAGCTGTTGAGGTGGTTGCGGTGGGTGAGGTCGGTCGCGAAGTCTGGGTTGGTCCAGTGCGGCGCGACGAGTTTGACGATGCCGCCGTGCTTCGTGATGCGGTGAAGTTCGATCATCACGCCGAGTGGGTTTGAAACGTGCTCAATGACGTGGCGACCGATGACTTCGTCGAACTCGCTGTCCTTGAACGGATAGGGAATGTCGTCGAGGCTGTGGATCACGTCGGCGTCGGTGCGCGGATTGCTGTCCATGCCGATGGCGCCGGCGGTTTTGTTGCGACCGCAGCCGATGTCGAGAACGCGCGGAGTGCTCATGATTTGAATTGCACGTCCTTCCACTCGGCGAAGCTCGCCTTGAGTTTGTTGCGCTGATACTTGCCGGTCGAGGTCACGGGAATCTCCGTGCCGAAGACCACGGCTTTCGGCGATTTGTGAAAGGGAAGATGCTCGCGCGCGGCGGCGATGATCGTTTCGGCGTCGAGCGCCGCGCCCTCTTCCAGCACGACGTAGGCCCCGACTTCCTCGCCGTACCACCGATTTTCAAAACCCACCGCCAGCCCGCATTTCACGCCGCCGATACCGTTTAATACTTCGTCGATTTCAAAGGGCGACAGATTCACGCCGCCGCGAATGATGAGTTCCTTGATGCGGCCCGTGATGAAGAAAAACTCGCGCCCCTGCTCATCCTTTTCAAAAAAACCTTCGTCGCCCGAGCGAAACCAGCCGTGAGCGAAGGCTTCCGCGTTGGCTTCGGGACGGTTGAAGTAACCCTCCATCACGGTCGGTCCGCAGATGACGATTTCGCCGCGCGTGGATGGCGGCAGGGCGTTGCCTTCCGGGTCGTGAATCGCCATCTCGCAGCCGGGAATCGCGACGCCGATGCTGGGGAAACCGAAATCGCGCATCCATCGCTGATGTTCTTCGGTCGTCAGCGCGAGCGGCAGCATCGAGGAATAGCAGGTCGTTTCGCTCAGTCCGTAGCCGTGCAACACGCGGATGCCAAGCGTTTCCTCGAATTGCCGCGCCAGTTCGACCGTGAGCGGCCCCGCGCCGCAGATGATGTGTGACAGACTTTCCAGATCGTGACCTTCGCGCAGGGCCGGGTTTTCAAGCAGAAACGCGAGCAGCGTGGGCACGACGCTCACGATGCGAACCCGTTCGGTGGCGATGCGCTCCCAGAAGTGCGACGGGGAAAAGCGCGTGTTCAGAACGGTGCTCGCCCCGGCGTACATCGGGGTGATCACCGTCACCACGATGCCGTTGACGTGATGAATCGGCAGCACGCACTTCGTCCGGTGATCGGGTTCGAGCGCGTTCCACTCGGCCAGCGCGTGCGCGTCCGCGAGGAGATTGCTTTGCGTGAGCACGACGCCTTTCGGCGCGCCGGTCGTCCCCGAGGTGTAGACGATGAGCGCCTCCGCCTGAGAATTGAGCGTTGAGAATTGAGAATTGAGAATTCTGCCGGAGTTCCACCTGGTTGCCGCGTTTCCCGCTTCATTGCTGGTGAGTTGAACGACGTGGGCAATGAAGGGAACTTCTTCGGCGAACGCGACAGCGCTCTCCATGTACTCGCCGAGCGCCAGTAATACTTTGGCGTTCGAATTTTCGAGAATGAACTTTTTGCGGTCGTCGTCCTCGGTCATGTTCACCGGCACGACGCACGCACCGAGCGTCCACGCGGCAAAATAGGCGATCACCGTTTCGACGTGATTGGCGGCGAAGGTCGCGACCCGGTCGCCCGGTTTGATGCCCAGCCCGACGAGGCCATTCGCCATGCGGCTCACGCGGTCCGCGAACTCGCGGTAGGTAAAGGCGGTGCGGGTGCCCTTGGCGTCGTATCCGACGAGGTAGGTGGCGTGGGGCGTGCGTTCGACGTTGGCCGCGAGCATCGCGGGGATTGTGTCGAACGCGGTGGAGAAGGCGTCGCGGGTGCGGAAGGTCTGGGCGAGGCGGATGTTGTGTGACGTGTCGTCCATAGGAGTCAGGCGAGCGTGAAGTCGGCGAGATCGAGGCCGTCCCGACGCAGGCTTTCAGGGTCGAGGGTTCTTTCGAAGGGAATGATGCCGAAGCGGTGCAGGCGTTCGGACATGCGCTCGGCGTACGCA
>JAAFHI010000814.1 GCA_013298335.1 Actinomycetota bacterium | reverse complement strand
CGGCGGCAGCGATTCCAGAAATTCGGGATCGGTAAAACTCAACAGCGCGGCGTCAATCGTGGAAATCAGTTCGACATTGCGCTGCACCGCCTCGCGGGCAAGCGCGAACAGCCCCGTGAGGTAGTCACCCAGCCCCGCCGGCGTCGCGCAGGCGCGAATGTCGCGTTCGAGCGCCTCCGCGTCGGCATCACCGAGTTTCCACAACGCTCCCGCCGCCGCTCCGCGCGGAAGCGGCTTCTGCCACCCCGCCGCGCTGATGCGATGGAGCGTTTCAACCAGATTTTCGCGGTCGAGGCCGAGCCGTTCGCCGCACAACAGAAACGCGCGGACGACCCCATTCAGGGAATCGGTCAGATTCCTTGCCTCGCCGTCGTCCGGCGCGAGCGATTCCAGCAACCAGCCCGCCCGGTCGAAGGCTTCGCGTAAAAGTTCGCCGATTACCGGGTCGGACTTGGCGTTTCCGATTTCGTCAAAGCGGTACAGATGCACCAGATGGTCGCAGGCCCGCGCCACGCCGTAAAAATCGCCATCCTCGCGAATTGCGCTGCCAAGTTCGGTAAAAAGTTCATTCGACAGCGTTTCCAGCCCCATCGAAGTGGCGGCAATCAATAATACGGCGGCGCATTGCGCGTTGCGCGGCCCGTCGGAGATGCGCTCGCGCAGACGATTCGCGGCGGCTTCGGCGAGTGTCCCGCCGTAGGGCGCGGCCTCGATGCACCCGGCGTCGAATTCCGGCGTCCAGCGAATCCGCCACACTTCCCACAGCCGCGACAGATCCTCCCGTGAGAGAAAATCAGTCCCGCCGGTCCGGTCGAAACCGCGGATGCCGAGGTTTACGAGCCGGTGCAGCACGCGGCTTTTCTCCCGGTCAGCCGGATTCAGCAGATCAAGTTCAAAGGTACGCTCGCGTGGCGTCGGTTCGAGGTTCAATTCGGCCAGAATCCGCCGGATGTCGCGGGTGAGCAGCGGCAGCGACGTTTTTTCGGCGAGTTTTCCGCGTTTCGTCCCGCGCAGGGCCGCGTTGAGCGCGTCGAGAAAGGGATGCGCGCCGCCGACGGTCAGTTCATCCTTGACGAGCGCGCCGATCACCGCGTCGATGAGGTCGAGCCGCCACACGCGGGCATGCGCGCGCAGGTTGGCGAGTGCCCGGGCGGTGGTTTCGACGGCAATCAGGTCCGCCGTGCTGACGGTCTGTTTTCGACGGCGCAAATCCTCGGTGGCGACGGTTAAAACCCTTTCCGTCACGTCGCGCGCATCTTCTGCCCGCCACGCTAGATCATAAAACCCAGGATTCGGCATTCCCGAATCATAGCCCGCGAGATTGTCGAGCCGTTCGAAGGAATAGGGCGTCAGCGCGATGCCGCGTACCGTGACGTCGGGCGCGGGCGCGAATTCCGCTTCTATATATAAGGATGAATCGCGCAGGCGTGAAAACAGCGGGACCGAATGAAACCCGCCCGTGACCACCACCACCCGACCGGCGGTGGTCGCCAGCGTTTCCCGGATGTGCCCGGCCATAAAGGCTTCCCGCGCTAGATCGCTCTCGTGTCCCTGGTCGTCAAAGGTCCGGCTGGCGTGGCAGAGCCGGTGACACCGCGCGAGATAGGTTTCCAGACTCAGATCGGGGTCGATTTCGAAAAGCGTGTCCCAAAGCGCATCGAAATTCTCGACTTCCAGGCGTTCGCACAGCGCGCCGATATACGGACTGGTCTGAAACTCGCCGTCGGCGTAGCGGTGGGCCGACAACCGGAAATGCACCGACTCCGCCCACGGCAGATCAATGAATTTCGCCGTCGCGTCGCATTCTTTCGCCGCCAGAATCGCCTGCCATTCGGGTGAATAGTCGCAAAACGGGTAGTACGCGCTGGTTCTCAGCCCTTCCGCCAGTTGTACATAGCTGTAAATCGCAATCGGAAGCTCATGCCCCAGATACAGCTCCCCAAACTGGTCGTCGAAATCCGCCGGGCCTTCGATCAGCACCGTTTCCGGACGCACCCGCGCAATCAGGTCGCGGACCAGCCGCGCCGCCGCCGGACTGTGATGCCGGACGGGGAAAAACACGACGCGCGCCGTCAGATCGAGAATTTGATCCGGAAAATCGGTAGGTGTCATTCAGGCTCCGCAAAAAACAGAACACAAAGGCACAAAGTCACGAAGGCACAAAGGGGTTGGTCGTTTTCTTCGTGCCTTTGTGTCTCCGTGTCTTTGTGTTCCTCAGTCAATGTGCTTTCCGGCTTCGTGAAACGCCTTCCAGTGATCGCCCCGCCGGTGTTTCACCACGTTGTCGAAGTAGTGCCGCAGCTTTTTCACGTCTTCCGGCGAATCCTTGAGCGCCGATCCGAGCAGGCTCTGGACGAGATGCGCCGCGGTGACCCGTCCGTCGCCGTAAAAGTAGGCATGAATGCCCGCCGCGTAGGCCACCGACACCGCTTCCGCCGTACTCAGCGCCGTCGTCAGCGTTTCCAGCGTCTTTCCGTCGCCCGTCTTGCCCGACCGCAGTTCGTTGAAGGTTGTCACCAATACTTCCGTCAAATCCGGCGGGAGCGTGGTCGGAATGTTGGCCCGGTCGAGCATCCGCCCGGTTTCCCGCTGCACCAGCGCGAGTTCGTCCCTGATGTTCGCGATCGGCTGGACCGTCTCGAAGTTGAACCGCCGCTTGAGCGCCGCGCTCATTTCGTTCACCCCGCGATCCCGCGTATTGGCCGTCGCAATCAGG
>JAAFHI010000748.1 GCA_013298335.1 Actinomycetota bacterium | reverse complement strand
GACGACGGAGAGGAAGGCGAAAAAGCCGTCCACCGCCGCGCGGTAGTTCCTGAGATCGTTTTCGCGTTTGGCCAGATGGCCCGCGACCGCGTGGAGCGTGTCGCGGTCGAGACGGGTGATGCCGCGCTGGACGAGCCACGGCAGCAGGTGCATGGCCTGACGGATGCTCGGTTTGGTGCGGATATTGGGAAAACCGCGACCACCGGGGCCCTTCGCGATGTACCAGAGGAGTTTCACGACATCGACGAGCAGCGTCTCCGGGGCCTGCGGCGCGCGAACCGCCACGATGCGGCCCATCTCACGCGGATTCGGAGCCTGAATCCAGGCGTAAAGGCAGCGCAGGCGCAGCGGTTCCGACACGCCTTCCGGTTTCCCGCCACGGAGCATGTCGTTGCTCGTCAGAATCACGACCGGAAAGTTGGCGCGGTTGGTTCGAATCCCCACGACGCCGTCGGGGCGGAGGCGCGGCACGTTGGCGCGTCCCCGCGCCAGCACCTGTAAAAGCCGGTCTTCCGCCGCCGCGTCGATCTTGTCGATTTCATCAATGACGCAGATCGGCGGAACCGACTCCCGTTCGGCGTATTCATAGGCCGCAAGCACTTCGCCGAGGACGAGAAAGTCGCGCGTCCACACGGCATCGCGGGCCTCGACGAACGGTACGCCGGAGCCGACGGCCTGCCGCACATACTGATCCTGCAAGGCGGCGTCCCACTGAAAAAGCATGTCGGCAATGCCGTAGCCCTCCATGCACTGGAGGTAGAACATCGGCAGTTCGAAGGCTTCGGCGAGGGCTTCCGCGAAGGCCGTCTTGCCGCAGCCCGGCTCGCCCTCGATGAGCAGCGGCGTCTGAAGCGTCAGCACCTGTGCAGTCACGTCAAGCAGGCCGTCGGGCATCACGTATCCGGCACAACGCGCGAGCCGTTCGCGAAAGGCCTCGGGACCGTTCGCGGCCAGAAAAGTTCGGGGATTCAGCGGAGGCATGAGACCTCCACGTCCGGGACGACGATGTAAATGTCCCGGCCATTCACGGCCCGACAGGCGGCGAGGATGAGAAACAGAAGCAGGGCGGCGAACAGCGAAACGCCCAGTACCTGCGCGACTTTCGACCAGTTGATCGCGTTCGGCATCACGAAATCCTTTAACGTAATTTAAAGTAAAATAACGTTACGTAACGTTAGAGAGCCGTTATCGCCCGGCACCGGCGGGTGACGGCGCGGCGGATGGCTGATCGGCGGAAGACTGTGAAACGGTTTTTTCCTTGAAGGTGTGGACGAGCAGGCCGGTGTTGAAATTCTCGTCGCGGCGACCCGACAGATCGCGCACGAGCTTCACCTCGAAGGAAAGCTGGCGCGAGTCCTCGACTATCCGGCCCGCATCACCGCCCGGACGCCGGATGATCTTCTGCAATCCGATGATTCGAACGAGGTACGGATCACGCGGATCCAGTTCAGCCGACTGGACTTCCCACGTCGCCTGCCAGGCTTCCGAACGTTGCGTGGTCAGCGCGTTCTCTTCCTTCAAGCGATTGGCGTATTGAAAGGCACCGGGCGGGGTCATGGCGCGCAGCGCGGCGGCGAGGTCCTTCTCGCGGGTCGCCGGATCAATCAGGGACAGCAATCCGATGACCTTTTTCGCGGCGTAGACCTTCTGTTCGGCGAGCGGTTTTTTTTCGGGTTCCAGCCGCGCGCCCTCGGTTTCGCCGAAGGTCCGGTCATTGATGACGAGGGTGCGCCCGCTGGAGGAATCCACGACGATGCGGTCGGGACGCCGCCAGTATTGCCAGAGATTGAACCCGAGGCTGACAAACAGGACGGCAATCAGGGCCAGTCCGGCGCGGGCGAGCAGCGTGATGGCGCGGATGTCCGCCGGATCGCGGTTGACGATGGGCGGCAGCGCCTCGTCGGTCCACGTCCAGCCGACGTTCGAGTCGGTCGTGGCGGGGGTTGAAATGGAAGAAGCGGTATCGGGCACCACGTGATGTTCCTTTCGTTCATGAAGTCGTCACGAAACGAAAAGCAAACATCGTGCCAAGAATAAGTCGGGCGTCAGGGCCGGGATTCGGAACCAGAAGCGCGTGTCCATCGGTAACCCGGTACGTCAAGCCGTTTTCCGTCCCCGCGTTCCCTGACAGTGACCGGAAGGGGAAGCCAAACATTAAAGGGTATTTACAAGTCGAGAAGCCTTGGGTAGATTGCGACTTTCAGAACAACCCCGCGCTGCCCTTTGGGTAAAGCCCCGCACTATTTCCTTCAAGGCTTGCCCCTCCGCACCAGGAGGCAACCGACAGGTTGTCGCACCATGTCTTCTCCCACTTTTTTTCGTCGCTTGTTCCAACCCGGCCTGTTCCGGTTTGTCTTTGCGGTTCCGCTTCTTTTCCTCTCCGCCGTTGCCGCTCACGCGCAGGAGGGCGCCGTCGATCCGGATTTCGACGTCGTCATTTCCGGGCGAAATTCCGGTTCGCCACCTTTCCAGGTGACAGGCATTTTCCCGCAGCGGGATGGCAAGATACTGGTTGGCGGCTTTTTTCCCTTCCTTGGCGGAAAAGGGAGGGTGAAACTTGCCCGGCTGAACGCTGATGGAACCGCCGACCCGAGCTTCAACGCGAGACTGCCTGAATCATTTGAAGTCTATCAGGTCATTCCGGACCCCCAAGGCCGGGTTCTGCTTCGTGCGTCCCAAAGCCCAATCCAGGGCATACCCCGTCCGGGATTCGCCCGACTGAAAGCCAACGGCGATCTGGATGCATCGTTTCTTCCGCCATCCGGAGTCCAGGGGTTCACGCTCGATCAGCTTGGCCGCATTCTCGTCTGGGGAATTTCCATTTCCGACGGGGACACCCGACGGCGCGGCCTGGCCCGCCTCAATCCCGACGGCTCTATTGATCCCGGCTTCATCCCCGCCCTCAATCCCGAGGATTCGGTCCGCAGGGCCGCGTTCGACCCGCTCGGACGCATCGTC
>JAAFHI010000072.1 GCA_013298335.1 Actinomycetota bacterium | reverse complement strand
GCCCGATGGTGCCGCCGGGCAAGGCCGCAATGATGGTGATCTTCCCATAGTCGTAGTCGATTTCGTACTTCGCCGGGTCGATTACAACCGGCGTTCCCGCCGAATCGTGAACCACCGGCGCGGTGCCGGGGTCGAGTTTCCAATGCTTCAGCTTGAACACGTCACCGACCGCCGGGACGGTGGACAACCCGCCGTTCAAAACCTCGTTCGTGATCGCCACACCGCTGACGGTACGGCCCTCGCCAAGCGTCAACTTTTCCAACGCTTCCCGGCTGGTGTTGTGAAGGGTCATTTTGAGACCCAACGAGACCGTCTTGACGCGACTCCGCACCTGCCCGTTGCCGCCGGTCATATACTCGTTGCGTTTGATCCGTTCGACCTGTTGTTCGATGCTCAACACCGAAATGTCACCGGGGTAGTACAACTTCCCCGAAGTGGTCGGCGAGATTTTTTCCGCGAAGGACACCAAACCACGGATGAACCCGTAATCAGTCCGCACGGGATCAAGAAAAATCGAATTGCTCATTTTGCCCTCTCAATAACTGTCGAATCCCGATGTCCTGAATTGGATTTGGAAGCGCAAGATCGCGGCAAATGCGTTGTCCTCGCGCTGTTCGACATCCATAGCTTCCGACAGGGGCGTTGTACGAATCGCCAAACCACCCCAATTCAAATTTGCTCCGATGGCTTTGGAAACCTCCGCAAGATATTGTCTCGCGAGTCTCGCCGGGGTATCCCCGTTTGCCAAAATATCGACCTGAACCGTAAGAGTATGTAAATGTGCTTTAACGACCTGTTGGGGTGGTGCTTGAATGTCGTCAATCAAATCCCGGACAATTACCGCCGGAAACTCATCTTGGCCGATTCGCAACCGCCACGAATGCACCCGCCCGCTAAAATCCACGTCGTACCCGTTCGCCGGAGTGATTGCATCCAGCGCGGCAACGACGGCCTGTATGATTTGTTCGCGTTTACTGTCGCTCACGTTATGCGATTCCTCGAAACCAATAACGACACCAACCCGGATTTAATGTCATCCCGCCCGTAAACGTACCAGACGCCTTCGCCGGTGATGTCAAGCCGCGTGCCGGTCGGGATGCGAACCGCGTCGGCCTCGACGACTCTGAAAGCCGGAACAGACGAATCGACCGCAATCGCGTCGTCCCTCCGGCCTTCATACAGCATTGAAACCGTGTCGAGGGTGGTGAAATGCCCCTTGACCGCGAAGGATGCCACCCCCACCGTGGCTGTCGCGGATACCGCGAAATCACGGGTCAAAAATTCTTGGGGGCGTTTCCATCGGGGCATTTCAACCTCTTACTTCGTCGGGGCCGTTTTCGCCGGTGCGGTAGGCGCGTCCGCGACCGTGCCGACGCCGACGAGATACGCATAGTCCTGAATCGGCAGATCAAAGATTTCGCCTTTCAGCTTCTTTTTTCCTTCGATCATCACGTCCTTGCACGCCATCACTTTTTTGGTATCCGACATAATCAGTTCGTTTCCTTTCAAAAGAATCGTTTCGGCTTAAAGAATCGTTTCCAGCAGTGCGAACGCAACCGCGTGACGGCACGCAATGTCGAGGGACTGAAGCGAACGGATTTCGGTCGTACCCGCCGCGAATCCCGAACCCCACGGATTCGGCGTGATTTCGATGACGCCCCATTCCCCAATGAAGCATTGCGAGAAGTTACCGAAAAGCAACGTCGCCGCCGGGAAGTCGGTCGTGACGAAAAGCGGATACCCCATCAGCCGGTTGTCATCCCCCATAAAGGTCAACGCCGCCGTATTCGCGAGGCGCACGCGGCCCTTGAACAGACCGCGAACCGCCGGGGTCGTAACCCACGCGGTCGGGGCCGGGGCGTTGTCCGTGAAAATTTCCGTTTCCATCTTGATGATGTCTTCCCACACCACCACACCCGCCGCGCCGGAAGGCGTCACCGCGTTCACGCCGGAATGATTGACGATGCCCTTCGGCTGTCCGCTGGCGTTGGAACCGGTGAAGAACGCACGCTGAAGGCCCCGCGCCATCGTTTCGGCGATGTCCTTCATAATGATCGCTTCGATGGCAGGCGTACCCTGAAGCATCATTTGACGGGTGACGCTCGTGCGTGCGCCCATTGTCTTCGGGGTCATCGTGAGTTGTCCGAAACCCTGATCCGACGTGGTGGGGGCGGCGTCTTCCGCGACCCAATACACCGAACCGGGCGAGTTCTGCCGGGGAATCGCGACGTTCCCGACGAGGCCGGGCATAAAGGTCGCGCCGAGAGTGTTGGGAAGCAACGCACTCCGCAACAGTTCGATGAAGTTTTCCGGCATCCATTCCTGACCGACGAGTTGACCACCGGTCGAACCGCCGCCCGTCCCGACCGTCACGGTACGATGCTGGTGGGCCTCGCCGAGTCCGTTCAGGTTGCGGAGGGCCGGAAGGTTTTCGATCTGTTTGTCATAGGGCATCAAAATCGACCGCCCCGAAACACACTGAAGTTTCGCGTGTTGCGACGGGTCGCCCATACGGATGCGCTTTTCGATTTCGGCGTGACACTCGAACTCGAAACCGCCGTTGTCCGCGTCGAACTTGCCGTCGATGGCGGAGCGAAGGGCGCGAACGATGCTGTACCGCTTCACTTCTTTTCGCGAGAGGTCGAGCATCGTCGCCGGGGTTTCGGGCTGTTTCTTCGCCTTTTCAGCGATGTAGAACGCGCGAAGTTCGGCAATGCCGCCCCCGCTTGCGAGGATTTGCCGCCCCATTTCGACATCCCCAAGCAACCGCGCGTATTCGATGACATCCGCCGCCGAAGCCAATTCAGGACTTTTTCCGGCGGGCATTTCTTTCTTCTCTTCGGTCATATCAGTAACCTCAATGCGCCGAGTTTGTTCCGCGCCTTCGACGGCGGGATTGTCCTGAATTGCCGAAGCATCACCATTCTCCGGTGTCAACGGCTGAAAGTCAAATTTCTCCGGGTCGAACGACCGCCCCACGCCAACAGACGGATCGGCCCCCACCGGGCACAACGACCCTTCGTAGGGCATCCAGTTGGAAAACTCATACACCGGCGTCCCGTTGCGCGTCCCGACCTGTTTGCATTGCTTCTCGTCGAGGATGTAGCCGATTGACGCGGAATGCAACACACCGTCCTGAACGTCTTGCATCATCTGTTCGCCGCGAGGCGACCGCGAGAACCGGGCCACGCCGACAAGTTTGTTGTCGGCAAGCCGCCCCATTTCGATGACCCCGATCAAATCGGCGTGATCGTGATTGAAAAGCAACGGCGGGTTGCTTCGCCACCGTTCCATATTCGGCCCGGTCGCGGAATGGTCGAGGACTTCGTACCCCCAAGCACGTTCGACCGGGCGATTTGAAGCGAACGACATTTCAACCGTGCGCTTTTCCGGGTCAAGCGTGCCGGGCACGAATACCCCGGACATCCGCCGCACCTGATTCAACTGAATCCCTTCAATCGTCATTTTCGTCATCCCCTTCAACCGCGTTGTCCTTCGCCTGATTTGCGGACTCCCCGCCCGCGTTCGGATCCGCATTCGGGTCAGCGTTGGGATTTGCCGCCGCCTTCGCCGCCGCGTCCATCTCCATCTTCGCCCGATCTATCTCCATAAACCGTTCGTTTTCTTTTTCGATTTGCTCGAAAACTTCTTCCGGGTCTTCCCCGCGACCTTCGATGATTTGGCTTCGCGACTTGACGCGGTTTTCGAGGTCGGTCTTGTCCGCGTTCGAATCTTTCGAAGGGTCAATCGAAACGAACCCTTGCGCGGTAAATGCCGGATATTTGCAACTATCGAACGCGCGAACTGGAATCCCGATTGTCGGCAGGTTTAATAACAAAAACCTTTCAAAAATCGGACGAAGCAACTTCCGAATCAAGAACCCCTGTTTCATCTTGTAGAAATTCTGATCCGCCAAAAGAAACGCGCGAAGGGTCGAATAACTGGTGTTGTTCTGGTCTTGGGCGAGTGCGCCGTAGGACACCCCCAACCCTGCCGCGATTGCTTTCAGGAACTCGCGCCGGAACTCTTCCAGTCCGGTCGTGACGCCTTTGGGGTCAAACTCTTTCGCGGTGTACCCGGCGGGCAAAATCTCGACCGTGCCGGGTTCGACGTTCTGGATGATGTCCTCGTCAGTCAACTCGTCTTCGTCCATCGACGCAACGTCTTTTTGAATGAACATCATTTTCGCGGCGGATACCCGCTCGTTCACGATGGTCGCTTCTTCAAACCGCGCAAGGTCGTGCATCCGCTTCAAAACCGTGTGCGCGGAAGGCACCCCCCTCGACGAGTTTCCCCGGTACGGTTCAAACAGGTGCATCATTTCTTCCGCCGGGACGCGCAACCGACTTGTCGAAAGAAGGTTGAAAGCGTCGAGTTGCCCCGCCGGGGGCGACAGCCAGTATGCCAGCGGCTTCCCGTACACGTCCTTTTCGACGGACATAATGATCGGGTTCTTGACGCTTTGCGAACCGGCATATTCAAAGTTCGACCAGTTCTCATCCAGATAATCGGGATCGACAAACTGAAGTTGCATCCCGTATTTGCCGGTGTACCGTATCCAAAAAACGCACTCACCATCGGTCAGAATCGTCCGAAGCGCGATGGTGAGCAAATCAATCAAATCCACCGTCCCGCACACGGACAAGTTTTCAGGACGGCAGAACTCGCGCCATTCCCGTTCGATGGCCTCTTTCCGCTTTTTATTGATCGTTTCCGATCCCCCACCTTCGATCCGGGGGCGCATCCGAATGCCGCGAGGCCCAATGACGTTTTCAACGCACAGATTCAAATACTTTTTGAAATAGTCGTCGTCTTGCGCCGCCTGCCTTGCGCGTGCCCGGAGTGTCCGAAGTGCCCATCGCAATTCTTGGGAAGCCGACTGGTTGTAGGGCCTCCAATCCGCTGTAAGCCGGTCGTGCCGCGCATTCAAAAAGCGTTCTTCCGCTTTTGGCGAAGGCACGACCGCACCGCCAACCATAGGCTCAATTCCGACAAGTCGTAAAAGTCCCTCAAACATTGTGTCAAGTCCTCGTGAAACGGGTCAGAATCGTGCCGAAGGGTTTCCCGCCGTTGCGGATTCGCAATGCCCTTCGAAGCGCGGCAATCTCGGCCAAGTAGTAATCCCGCATCCGAAGTAAATGGGGCAGGGGGATGCGTTCAACCGAATCCTGCCCAATGACAATCTTCAACTGATCTTCTGTTGCCTTGCCCAACAACGCCGCGTCGATGGCCTCGACAAAGGAAAGATACTTCGCCAACGTGTCCGGCCCCTTCGTCCCGGCGGATTCGGTCAAACGGGGGGCTACTTCAATCTCCCCACTGGCTTCCGTGTACCTTTCGAGGTCTTCGCCCGTACCTTTTTCCGCAACGATTTCATAGGAATAAATGCCGCCTTGCAACGTTTCCGACTTCGTGGCCTTTACCAGCATCGTGACGCCGCCGTTTTTGTACTCGGCATCCGTGCTTTCAAGGAACGTCGGGCCAACAAGGTACAGCGTGTGTGCAAACCCTTCGCCCGGCGAACGCGACGTTTGCACGCTTAAAGTAAACGTATCACCTGCCACGGGGTTCATATCCGCCACCCTCTTCCAGCGACTTCATATTGTCCTTTTTTGCGTTTTTTCGCCGGAGGCGACGACGCGGGAATTTCACGAATAGCACCGATTTCAACAGGCGTCAACGAGTCCCCATTTTCGACAACTTCGCTCGGATCAATTCCGTGTTTCCTGTCCGCCAAAAGCTGCACCCGTTCGGCCTTCCACTTCTCCCAACGCACCGGCAACAAGTGAAGGGCCGCGTATGCGTACACCCGGCAGTCAAGGGCCTCGTTGCGTGCCCGGAGTTTTTTGTACGCGACGTGCTTCACCCCCCGGTGAAAGACGTACACCCTCTTTTCAGACAGAAGTTGCGCGAAGTATTCATCTTCGTAATCGACCCGAAAATGACAGAAATTCGGGCCGTGATCTTCCACCTTCAACGCCGCGTTCAGCGCGTCTTTCGCGGCTTCCGTCCCGATCCGGTAACGGTTGACCCGCACCTTCCCCGCCCGCCGGGGCATCGAATTAAGCGGACTGCCCGGCGTGTTCGAACCAAGTATCGGATACCAGCCTTTGCCGGTACGGGCCTTCGCCGCCTTCAACGCCGCGTCCGAATGGTGTCCCCCGGTGTCGATGTAGACCGTCCGAACGTGCAGAACAAGCCCATCCTCATTCAGCCGCCCGCGCGTCAACTCAAAGTCGAGGGTATCCCAAACCTCGTGATCGTTCGGATCGCCGGGAATCCGCAAATACTGAAGACTCCACGATTCCGACTCATCGCCCCACCCAACGATTTCGCATTCGAGGCGGTCATCCTGAACGTCCACCCCGGCGGTCATCACGAGAACTTGCCGGGGTACGATGTCGCCTTCGATGTCCTTGCGCTTTTCGAAATCGACCTGAACCGGCTTGGCGTCTTGCGTGTCATCCCACGCTTCCCCAAGCGATGTGTTCGTCCAGACCTTCAACTTCTCTTTCGTCTCGTCCCGCTTGGCTTCCAAAAAATCAATGACCACCTTGCCAAACGTTGCAAACGGCGAATAGAGGCGATTGATAAAAAAACCCGCCCGGTTGCGAAGCGGGGCGTGCGCTCGCCACTCGCCTCGACGAAGGAACTCGGCCTTGTCGTTTTCCTCGATCTTCCCCGCACAGTGCTTGCACACCATATAGGCATCTTGCGGCGCATCCGGTTCCCATCGGCAGTTCGCCCATTCGAGCGTTTGAAACTCGTCGCAATGCGGGCACGGGACGTAATACTTGCGCTGGTCGCTGTCGAGATACATCGGGACAATATTCGAAGTCGAGAGCATCCCCGGCGTTGACGTGTAGATGATCTTCGAATCGGGGAACGTCTCGGTTCGCATTTTCGCGAGGGACAGCGGATTTCCCTCTTTCCCGGCGGACAGCGCGAACCGGTCAACCTCGTCAGGCAACAGATACCTGACCGGGTACGACGAGAGGTTCACGGGGGAGTTCGACCCGGCGAAGACGATGTACCCGCCGGGAAACGACTTCATCAGAGTCGTATTGTCGTCGTTGCGGCTACCCGTCTCGAAAATCTCGGAAAGCACCGGCGTGGCTTCAATCATCGGCGTCAACCGGATTTTCGACCAGTTTTTCGCCAGTTCGATAGTCGGTAGCAGCACCATCACCGGCGACGGCTGGATATGCGCGATGTAGCCGAGTAAGGAAAGCTGAAGGGTGGTTTTCGCGACTTGGGCCGATGCTTGGAAAGCGACTTCGGGAATGGTCGGATCGGTCGCGGCCATCGCGATTTCACGCATAAACGGCGTGACATCGAACCGGAACTTTCCGCCGATGGCCGAATCCTTCGTCGAAAGGTAGCGGTAGCGTTCCGTCCACTCGACGAGGTTAGTTGCCCCCGCCGGTATCGCCCGTTTGAATATCGCCTTGAATAACGTCAGCGTTCGTAAAAGTGTGCTGGATTCCGCCGAAGACGAGGTTTTCATTATCGCGCAATTCCTCCATTCCGGCTTTGATCTCCGCGACCAGCACCTTGATAACCTCCCCGCGCGTCTTGGCCTTCGCCAACGGTTCGGCCACGCGGTACGGCAAGACGTTTACAAAATACTGATACAAGGCCCGAAAAGACTCCATCGCGATGTGATTCACGTCAGCGATAGGAAGCGTCTTGCCTTCAAGTAAATCCGCCGACGCTTCGATTTTCCGAATCTCGGCGAGGGTCTTGCGGGCCTTCAACGCGCTCTCATTGTCCGTTTCGGGCCGGTCGTTCGAAGCCCCCATCGCTTCCCGGCCCGCCGCTTCTTCGTAATAGGACACCCCGGCGGCGTCATAAATTACGTCACCTTCGATGACACGGGCCTTCAGTTTCCCCGCCGCCGTATTCCGAGACACGGTGAATTGCTCCGCAAAATACGTCACCGGGTAATACGTCCGGCCCTCAAACAGTTTTTTCTTTTCGGCTATCGCCATCTTCTTTACGGCCTCGCGGTCAAAATCGCATTTTCCAGATTTCGCCGGAATATATCGAAAAACCGCGCGGTTACAAATATCAATTTCGCGGTATCCCAAAAGATCGGTTGTTTCGGAAACTTCCAATCGGGATTCAGACTCCACAGAAATTCAAGTTTTCCGGCGTTCCGCCGGGCAACGTAGGATTTTCCACCCTGCCCGTCGATCTTGAACGCGGTGCCCCGTTGCCGCGCGTATTTCCGTTTTCCGTTCCTTTGCACGTCCCGGTTGTTCGCGTCCGGGGGCAGGATGAACTTGGGCTTCAAACGTTTGACGATCACGCTTGGGCGAGTAGGCCGCGCCCCTGACCCGACGTAGGGCAACGACAACCGGTTGCCGGATTGGGAACGACGGGTTGCCCCGGTTTCGTGGTCTTCAAGCCAGTCGGCGAGGCTGTACAGCGCAACCTTGTACTGACCCCGTTGCCGGGTCAGCTTGACCTTGACCCCATATCGGTTCGTCTGGTCGATCCAGCTTCCCCGAATGGTGTACGTCCGGCGCAAATTCTGAACCACTTGCTTCTGACTTAAAATAACCGCGTCGTTTAAGGATTTCCTTAAAGCGAAGTCGATTTGCTTTTCCAGCGTGACGATCCCGGCGATGTTGTCGCGCGTGGTGACGAAGATTGAGACGGCTGACATACGCACCCCCTTCAAATATGAGCTAGAGTTCAGGTTTTGTAAATCTAGCTATGTTAGGATTTGTTACCGAGCAAATTGCGTCGATAAAGGAGTTAAGAGGCGTTTTCCTAACCGGTAACAGATTGGCAAAACATCGTAACAGGTGAACTTGTTCATTCCACGAGGGATAACGTCGGTAACGCCGGTAACAAGTTTTTCAATGCTCACGCTTTTTTACCCCATTTTTCAGATCGCTTCCACCGAGGTCGCCCGCGCGAGGGGTGTTAAAATAATCTGTTACTGTTACTTCTGTTACTTGCCACTTAACCCCTTTGTTTCCATATATATATATATTGTTACCTAGAAAAATAATAATAATAATAATACGCCTTAACTTTTGCGTTTTCAGTGGTTTAGAACGGTAACGTTAAAGTAACAGAGCCTATTTTAGCGTATCTTCAGCTTTTTCAATACTTTAATGTGCAAAGTGTAGGTTTTTACAGTTAAATGGCATAGTAAATCCTGTGCTGGTTTTTGGCGTTTTCGCCGGTTTTTTGGGGGGTCAGCTTTTGAGGTTTCGGATCGAAAAAGTGTAAAATTATTTTACAGTTCGTCAGATAAGAATTTTCCTACTTCGGCTTTTTCGCGTTTGAATCTCTACATTCTCGCGGTCAACTGTAAAGTCTTGCTATGAACCTGTCAGAGTTAAGAGCTTTTGATCGGTCTTTTTTGAAACCAAACAGGTCATCGCAGGTAGGAAAAAAGGGTCGCCTAGAAATTAAAAGGGGTCGCGCGACAC
>JAAFHI010000974.1 GCA_013298335.1 Actinomycetota bacterium | reverse complement strand
GCGGAGCCGAACGAACAACGGCTTCCAGCTTCGCCATCTGCTGCTCGGATTCGGAAAGCGACATGCCTTCGGGCAGCTTCACCGCGATTTCAAACTGGCTCGAATCGTCGAACGGAATGAAGTTCTTCCCGATCAGACCGAAGACCGGAATGACCGACGCGACCACGAGCAGCGAAATTCCGATGATGACGACCGGATGCCGCAGCGACACGACGAGCAGGCGCGTATACATGCCTTCGAGCCAGCCGTAGATGCCGCGCGAACGCGACGCGGCGGCATCGTGCCCCTTCTTCGGCGGCTTCAAAAACCGCGAGCACAGCATCGGCGTGAGCGTGAAGCTGACGAACATCGACACCAGAATCGCAAAGGCGCAGGTGAAACCGAACGACGACATGAAGCGTCCGACGATGCCGCCCATGAAGGCGACCGGCACGAAGATGACCACCAGCGACAGCGTCGTCGCGAGCACGGCCAGACCGATGTCGGCGGTCGCTTCCTTCGCCGCCTGCATCGGCGACATGCCCTTCTCTTCCATGAACCGGTAGATGTTTTCGAGCACCACCACCGCGTCGTCGATCACGATGCCGACGCTCAGGACCAGCGCGAGCATGGTCATGCGGTTGAGCGTGAATCCCATCGCGTACATCAGACCGTAGGTGGACACGACCGACACCGGAATCGCGATGGCCGAGATGAGCGTCGAGCGCCAGTTGCGCAGGAACACGAGTACCACCAGCGCGGCCAGAATGCCGCCCAGAATCAGATGCTCCTGCACCGAGTTGAACGAATCCTGAACGAACACCGACTGGTCCTTCAGATATTGAACCTTGTAATCGGCGGGCAGCAGTTTCTGGATTTCAGCCATCCGGTCCTTGACTGCCTGAACGACTTCGAGCGTGTTCGTGCCCGACTGCTTGCGGACTTCGAGCACGACCGCGGGCTGGCCGTCGAGGCGCGCGAGCGAACGCGGCTCCTCGACGCCATTGATGACGCTGCCGATGTCCTTGACGTAGATCGGCAGTCCGTTCGACGTGCCGACGATGATGTCGTTGAAATCCTCGACGCGGTCCACGCGCCCCAGCGTACGCAGCGAAATCTCGCGCTTGCCTTCATCAATCCGACCGCCGGGAATTTCGACGTTCTGCGCGCCGATGGCATTCTTGATGGCTTCGACGCTCAGGTTGTAGGCCGCGACTTTCGAACCGTCGAGCACCACCTGAATTTCGCGCTTGCGGTCGCCGATGAAGGCCACGCGCCCGACGCCGTTGATGGATTCGAGGTTCTGCTTGATTTCCTTGTCGGCGGTGTCGGTGATTTCACGGGCCGAGCGCCCCGCCGAAATCGCCAGCGTCAGCACCGCCTGCGCGTCCGGGTCGAGCTTTTCGATGACCGGCGGCTTGGCCCCCGTCGGAAGATCGCCGACGATGCGGCTGACCTTGTCGCGAACGTCCTGCGCGGCCTGGTCAATGTTTCGTTCGAGCACAAACACGACGAACACCTGCGACACCCCCTCGGCGGAAACCGAGCGCAGTTCGTCAATGCCGCCGATGGTGTTGACCGATTCCTCGATGCGCTTGGTCACCTGCGATTCGATTTCCTCGGGCGAGGCGCCGTCGAGCCGGGTCGTGATCGTCACCGTCGGCAGGTCAACCTTCGGAAAAAGGTCCACGCCGAGGCGGAAGAACGAAAACGCGCCGACGACGAACAGCGCCATCACGATCATGGTCGCGAAAACCGGGCGCTTGATACAGATTTCAGCCAGCTTTTGCATATCCCGTCGCTCACTGCTTCCGCCCGCGGGCGGAGGTTCGAAACGTTATGAGTTCAGTTTCCTGACGCTCTCGCGATCCTTGTAATTGTCCTGCACGGACTTCCGACCGAAGATGAGATCGGCGATGAAGGGAATCTTTCCGAAGTACATGATGGGACGGTAAAACCACGGCACGACGATCTTGCGGCGCGGTCGCCGGAGCCCGCTCTCGATGGCCCGCGCCACCACCTCCGGGCCGGGCATCCGCATTTTCAACCCCTGCGTCATTTCGGTCCGGATGAACCCCGGCGCGACCAGCACGACGTCGATGCCGTGGTGCCTGAATTCCCGGCGCAGTGCTTCGTTGAAACCGCGGACGGCGAATTTCGACGCGGTGTACATCCCGACCGTCGCCACCTCGCCCGCAACCGAGCCAATGTTGATGACCACGCCGCCCGGCGCCATGTGCGGCAAGGCATACTTCGCGCAGAGCGCGCAGCCGAGCACGTTGACCTTTAAAACCTG
>JAAFHI010000322.1 GCA_013298335.1 Actinomycetota bacterium | reverse complement strand
GCCCCGCCGACAGTTCACCCGCGGGAAGCCGGGGAACTTCCGGCGAAATGGTCCGGACGGTTGGTTTGGCGGCGGAAGTGGTCGGCATGAGGCCCCGTTCGACTCAGTGCATGAGATTCGGGAAAGTTTGACGCGGTCGGCGGGGGACGCCGCGTTCTGTTTACTCCTCGGATACGGGGCGGGTCAATCCAACGTTTCATCCGTTACCGGTCGGGATCGGCCTTTTCGATTTCCGGTCGGAGCTGGTCGGCGAGTTTGACGTTCGGATCGATGCCTTCCCGCGCCGCCGCGAGTTTTCCGTCCTTTGTGAGCACCACGGCGCTCGGCAGCACGGTCATTCCAAGCCGTCGAAAGAGAATGTCGCCGTTTGGGTCGCGGACGACCGGAATCGGCAGGCTTTGCGTGTCCCGCCATTCCTTCAGTTCGGCATCCGAGAGATAGCTCTGATCCTTGGCGCGCTGGCTGTTGGTCATGACCAGCAGCACGTTGATTCTGGGATTGCGTTCGGCCACGCCGCGCAGTTGGCGGACCGATTCGCGCAGCAGCGGCATCCCCTTGGCGGTAAAGAACAGGACGGTCACTTTTCCGCGAAGTTCCGCGGCCTTGACCTGTGTGCCATCCGGCGTCGGAAAAGTGAATTCGAGCGGTTCGCGCTTTTCTTCCTTCTGGATGCCGGTCGGCGTCTTGCCCCCGCCCTGTCCGAAAACCGGGGCGGCACACATCGTCACCGCCAGCGATAAAGCGATGCAAAACGTTGATAAAATTCGATTTTTCGAAAAAAGCGGCATGAAAACCTCAAAAATCGTCGGTGCTGTCATTGGTCCGTTGTCCATTGTCCGCTGTCGGTTGCTTCACGGGAAGAAGGGGCCTGACTTTTGAGGCTCCCCGCCGCGAAAAAGTCGAACCATCACCGACAACGGACCACATACAACGGACCACCGACCACTGACTACTCCTGAATGCCGCCCTGCGTGAGTTTGCGGGGATCGAGCAGGCGATCGAGGTCTTCGGGCGTCAGTTCCGTCATTTCCAGGGCGACCTCCTTGAGCGTGCGCTTTTCCTTGCGTGCCCGTTTGGCAATCTGGGCGGCGAGGTCGTAGCCGATGACCGGATTCAGCGCCGTCACGAGGATGGCGTTGCGTCCCACGAGCGCCCCGACCCGCTCCTCGTTCACGGTGAATCCGTCAATCGCCTTGTCGGCCAGCACGCGGGCGGCCTGTCCCGCGAGGGTCAGGCTTTGGAGAAGGTTGAAGGCGACGACCGGCAGCATGACGTTGAGCTGGAAGTTGCCCGACTGGCCGCCGATAGTGATGGTGGCGTCGTTGCCGATGATCTGGGCGGCAACCATTGCGACGGCTTCCGGAATGACCGGATTGACCTTGCCCGGCATGATGCTGCTGCCCGGCTGGAGGTCGGGAAGGGAAATTTCCGCCAGTCCGGCTTCGGGACCGCTGTTCATCCAGCGCAGGTCGTTGGACATCTTCATCAGGCTGACGGCGACCGTCTTGACCTGGCCGCTGAGTTCGACGGCGGCGTCCTGCGTACTGAGGGATTCGAAGAAATTGTCGCTGGCGGTGAAGTTCAACCCGGTCCGTTTGGTCAACTGGGCGGCGAAACGGACCGCGAATTCGGGATGCGCGTTGATGCCGGTGCCGACGGCGGTGCCGCCCTGCGCGAGTTTGCCGATGCGTCCGTAAGTACCCTCGATGCGCTCGATGCCGTGGGCGATCTGGGCGGCCCAGCCCGAAAGTTCCTGCCCGAGCGTGACCGGCATGGCGTCCATCAGGTGCGTCCGACCGGTTTTGACGACGTGATCCACATCCGCCGCCTTGCTCGTCAGGGCCGCGTGCAGGTGCGTGAGGCCGGGGACGAGATTTTCCGACGCCGCGAGGTAGGCGCTGACATGAATCGCGGTCGGAATCACGTCGTTGCTGCTCTGACCCATGTTGACGTGGTCGTTCGGGTGGACCTTGCCGCCCAGTTTCCGGGTCGCGAGCGCCGCGATGACCTCGTTGGCGTTCATGTTGGTGCTGGTTCCGGAACCCGTCTGGAAAATGTCGAGCGGGAAGTGCCGGTCGTGCTGACCCTCGGCGACTTCTTCCGCCGCCGCCTGAATCGCCGCCGACATTTCCGGCGTCAGCAGGCCGAGGTCGAGATTGACCGCCGCCGCCGCGCCCTTGATGTAGCCGAGCGCCTTGATGAAGGGACGCGGAAACCGCAGGTCGCTGATCGGGAAGTTGTCGATGGCCCGCTGGGTCTGGGCCCCGTAAAGGGCGTCGGCGGGGACTTTCACCTCGCCCATGCTGTCTTTTTCGATGCGAAATTCGGACACGGTGTGAAACCTCGAAAGAAAAACGATGAAAATAAAACGTGAGAATTATGACACTCCGGGCCGGGCGAAGGGAACGGGAAAAGGTGTCGGGTGTCGGGTATCAGGGGGCAGGAATCAGGGAACAGGGATCAGGTGTCGGGAATCAGGGATCAGGGACCAGGAAAAACCTACGAAGGCGCGGATGCGCCGAAAGATCGTTCGCCTATGGCGTAAGCCATAGGTACTCGGGGCCGGGCAAAGGTGTCGGGTGTCGGGTATCAGGAGGGTAGGAATCAGGGAACAGGGATCAGGTGTCGGGAATCAGGGATCAGGGACCAGGAAAAACCTACGAAGGCGCGGATGCGCCGAAAGATCGTTCGCCTATGGCGTAAGCCAAAGGTACTCCGGGCGTGAGGGAATTCCGGAAACGGGATTTTCAGCCTTTGAACAGACGGTCCAGAAATCCTTTGGGTTTTTCGGTCTCGACGGCGGCCAGCCCGTTTTTTGCCGCATGGGAGTCGGGGTCGATTCTCAGGGCGTCCCGGAAGGCTTTTTCGGCCTGAATGTTCATTCCCGTCCGGGTGTACAACTGACCGAGGGCGATCAATGGGCGGGTATTGAATGGTTCGAGTTCAGCGGCCTTGCGGAGTACCGTTTCGGCCTCGCTCTGAAACTTCGGGAAGGCGGTCAGGGTCGTCCCCAGGACCAGTTGGTACTTTCCCGATTCCGGGACGAGGCGAACGGCTTCGCGAAGGCAGGCGAGGGCGGTCTGGTAATCCCGCTCGGTGATTCGCTGCCTGGCCTGTTCGAAGAGGTTTTCCGCGTTCTCTTCGCGGCTGAGGGAATTCCCCGTGATCTGGAGCGGACTGGTGGGTGGGGGCGTCGGCAACGGGCCGGTTCCCGAAGCGGGTCCCGGCATGGAAAGCATTCCCGTTGATCGCGAGGGCGGGGACAGTGGGCCGGTTGAGGAAGCCGGTGGAGAAGGGGGCGACGAAAGCGGTCCCGTGGTCCGGGCGGGCGGGGGCGTCAGCGATCCCGACGGGCTGGAAGATTCCGGCGGGCGAAGCGGTCCGGTGGAACGGCTGGCCGGAAGTGAAAGCGGACCGGTCTGCATCGGCGTCAGCGGACCTGTACTGGGCCTTGCGATTTCTTCCGGACCCGACACCAGGTTTTCGTAGGCTTCCCGGATGCGGTCGAAAATCGTGTCAACCTCGAATCGGGTGGTCGGCGGGGCATCGCGATAGCGGTCCGGGTGAAAATCCTTGGCCAGCCGGATGTAGGCGTCCCGGATTTCAAACCGGGCGGCACCGGGACTGACGCCGAGAATGATGAAGGGGTCGGTCGTGCGTTCAATCTTTTCCCGCATGGCCGCCAGCAGATTCCCCGACGGATTCGGGGCTGACGCATCCGGGGCCGACGGAAGCGGGTGCGTCACCGGCGGGGGCAGGGCCGCGGTCAGGGGAGGCTCCGGCGCGGCGTTGTCGCCCGGTGCGGGCGCTTGCCGGTCGAGCAGTCCGACCGACAGCAGGCCGTACAATGCTTTCAGCGTCAGATTCGGCGGATTCTGGGTCAGCATGACCGCATCCATGAGGGTGATCGGTCCGGTGATGACCTCGATCAGTTGGCGCTCGATCGGTTTCAGCGACAGGGTGCGGGAATCCAGCATCGGCTGAAGGCCGGGGATAAAAATCTGGTTCAGGTCGCCGATGCCGCGCTGGACCACCGCCACGTCGGGAATCCGCCGGACGCCTTCGAGGATGATGCTCCCGGTCGAAAGCGAAAGCCGGAGGTCATTCGGAACGGACTGTTCGTGGTCGGTAAATTCGAATTCGCCCTCGGGCAGCAGAAAAAGCGAAAAGACGATGTCGAGAATCTGGACCATCAGGGCATCCTGAAACTCCTTTTCCGTCATGACGCCGAGTTCAACCAGGATTTGACCGAAGCGCCGCCCCTGACCCATCGAGAGCGACGCGCGGAAGAAATCGTTCTGGGAAAGCATGCCCTGCCGCATCAGGCACTCGCCGATTCGGTCGTTCCGGTCGGTGCTCGACGCAAAAACGATGGCTCCCTGCTCCCAATACACCGATTTCCGAATGTCCTCCGAGAAGGAAACGCACAGCACGCCGCTGCGGCGCTTCCGGGACAGTGCATTCAGGATATTCGGCAATGGTTCACGACTGAGATCGCCCTTCATAAAGGAAACTCCCGGCCCCCGGCCTGACGGATTCGGTCAGGTCCGGAAACGGCTGTTTTTCGGATTGGAATCGAGGGGCTGTGACGTCGTTTGAAGGAAAACGTCCCGGACGCGCTGGTTCCAGCGATGATCCGGCGACGGACGGCCCGGTTGGCGGAAATCGCCTCCGGTCGCGTTTGATTGGGGGTTGAGGGGAGAGAACGCGAGGAATTCCGATTCGCCGGGTTTCACCGTCCGAAGGATGAACGGTGAAACCTCTGGGCAAGGCACTGCCGACTGGCAGTATGCGGAGTGTGCGGGGTCTTGGCGCATGTGCCGGCGATTGCTTCGGGAATTCGATTTTGGCGGGCAAAGCTAGACAATTTTGGGGTGAATGTCACTCGAAAACTCTGCTCTGACAGGCAATCCAAACAGTTCGCGGGCGAGACCGGTCCGGCCCGGCGGTCTTTTTGGACGGGTGGCGGTCCGACGGAGGTCCTTCCCGGATTCCTGAACCCTTCCGGCTGTGCTAACTTATTTGGAATACTTATGGAAGGCACAAGCTTGATAAGTTTTTCGCACGATGAATCACCAGATTGACGACGTTCGCATTCGATCCTTCGCGCCGATTCCGTCGCCCGGCGAACTGAGCCGGGAAGTGCCCGTTTCCGAAACGGGGCGCGAAACGGTTTTTTCGGCCCGCGCCGCCATCAAGGGCGTTCTGAACGGGACCGACGA
>JAAFHI010000429.1:3409-4477 GCA_013298335.1 Actinomycetota bacterium | reverse complement strand
TTGTGGACAAAGGGCCGCGCCCGACGCAGCGCCCGTTCAAGCCTTCCCAGTTTCATGATCGTTCCTTTCGTTTTCTCCCGACCGAAGCGAAACCCGTTGGTTCGGGTTCAGCAAGTGGGGATGTTTTTTTTCGTGGCACGCTCGACACAGCGTCACCAGATTCGTCGGATGGTTCGTTCCGCCCTGACTCACTTCCAGTACGTGATGGCAGTTGAACTTCCGAAACGACACCTTCCGTCCGCATTCCCGGCATTCGCCCTTGTCCCGCGCATGGACGAACCGCCGCAACCGATCCCACGGTTTGCCGCGCAGCCGTCCGTACCAGCGGAACAACGCTCCCGGAAACGCCGACAACTCGAAATGCGTCCTGGTCGTTTGTTCCATGACGTCACCTCCAGCGCTCCTCTTTCAGAATGGCTTCGAAGCCGTCGTTTCCGGGTGGCAGCCAGCCGACACGGGAAACCGACAAACTTCGAAAAACCTTTCCAAACCACTCCATACCGCTCCGTGCCGCTCCGGTCATTAGCGGTCCAATCCACTCCACTCCACTGCATTCCGTGCCGGCCCGCTCCGCCTCCATTTCAAGACTCGATATTCAGTTTCCCCGCGCTTGGAACCATTCCCAATTTTTGAAATTGGGTGACCATGAAGCGTCCGAACCGAGGACGGTAATCGCCGATCCCGCCGGTCTTCCCGGCAAGCTCAAGAACGTCTTTCAACATCGCCGCCGGAATCTGGTCGTCCACCACCTCGATGGCGAACGACAACCGCCAGCCTTTCCGGAGCGCCGGTCGCAGCCGCACCACCCGCGACTTCTGGATGACCACCGGACGCATGTCGAGGTAGACCGCCTCCTCGGCGTTCGTCGTCAGCGTTTCCGGCACCGGGATTCCGTGTGACAGAACTTCCGGGGTGACAAACACGCTTGCTTTGAAAAGCTCCTTGTAGGTTGCTCCCCTCCGACCGGTGATCTTGAAGGCACCCGCCGCCCTGATCATTGCCTGCTCGATGTGGATCGCCGGCTGACCGATCTTCCCTTCCGGCGTCCGGTACAGGTACTCCCGCCAC
>JAAFHI010000429.1:0-3399 GCA_013298335.1 Actinomycetota bacterium | reverse complement strand
AGTAGTCCACCGCCCCGGTCACCCGCCGTCCCCCCTGAGTCAGGTCCGACAGTTCCGGCGTGGCGAACCGGTGTTGCAGCAGCGGCGCGAGGCCCTCGATTTCACATTCAATGAGATACATCCTGATTTTCTCCTTTCCTTTTTTGTGTTCATTTTTTTGCATCCATTTATTTTGTGCTTTTTTTGCACACATCAAAAGTAAGCATTGATTACCTTCATGTCAAGTACACTTTTTGTTCTGCTATCATCGGCCTTCCCATTTTTTTCGGAGGCGTCATGGTCAGACTCAAAGTTCAGGAACTTGCCCTTGAACGTGGTTTCAGCATCTCGCTGCTTTCCCGCGAGGCCAAACTCGAAATCAGAATGGTGCGGCGGTACTGGTACAACCAGACCCGGAATGTGTCGCTCGATGCCATCTCGGAAATCGCAAAAGTTCTCGGGGTCGATTTCTTTGACCTCTTCGAAAAGACCGACGGGACCACCACTCCTCCGCCGGAAGACCAGGAAGAGTAGCCCCCCTTCTTTTGGTACAGGTTGTTTCGCTTCTCCTCTGAAGAGTCCACAGCCACGGTCACCAGGCATCACGAACCGGTGCTGATCCACTGGTGCAAGTCCCACCATTTCGCAATCCACCAGATACATCCCGTGTTCTCCCTTCTGAGGTATCCAAAAATCTGTGTCCTTTTTATGATATGCTATTTATAGCGCATCAAGTCAAGTGCTTCTTTCAAGGCACTGAGACCGGTAGGCTCTTTCTGAATCAGACAGGAGGGGCAATGACAAAACTGAGGGTTCAGCAGGTCGCCAGAGAGAAGGGCTTCAACATCATGAGTCTGGCGCGTGAAACCAAGCAGGACATCCGACTGGTCCGGCGCTACTGGCATAACCAGGTCAACAGCGTGTCGCTCTCGGCGCTCGATGAAATGGCCGCCGTGCTCGGCGTTCACTTCTTTGACCTGTTCGAGGTTGAAGAACCACCTTCCGCGGATGCCGCCCCTTCACCCTCGAAGACCCCCTGAACCACGCTTTGACTTTTGTTCGTTGCCTGGGGGCGGTCACTTCCCAGTGACGGCGGCAAGTTTCCCGCCCGACCTTCCGGACGGCACGACTCGCGCCCGTAACATATTCCCGGCATAATGGCTTCACTCCAGGTTCGGCCAGGTTTCCCGTTCTTCTCCCACCCGGTCACCCCAATGAAATTCAGCGGCGTCACTTTCTCCATCCATCCGGTCAAAGGCCGGATCGAGCGCACCGTCGTCCTCGACGAAGTCATCTACCTCGGACGGCGATTCTGGAAATCCCGAGCCGACTGGTTCGACCACGAGCACGGACGAAGTTTCAATCCCCGCGCCCGGTGGATGCTCGATCCCGCCACCGTTACCCCGCTTTCGCCGGACAGCCCCCTGCTCCACCCTGTCCGAAAACCGAGACCTCAGAAAAAGAAGGCGGTCATACCCGCAGCCGTCCTGCCCGCCGTCAAGCCGGTTGGCGGACGCGCACGGTCGCGGGTGTAACCCACACCGACGAGTCTTTTTGTTCAGGAAAAGTGTTCAGGAATTTGACGAACGACAAACGGGATGCCAGTCCGGCGGGAATTTCGTTTCTCAGGATCGAGAAATAGCCTCCGGCTTGATGGTCAAGTCGGAGGCCATTTCCATGAGATCAAAACGATTACCTGTGTCGTGTCGGTTTTTCGCGCTGGGAACGGCGAAGAAACGTCACTCGACCATAAACCCTTTCTGCCAGTCCAACCGGCGGTCGGCATCCTGAGCGATTCCGGAAAGAATCCGGTCCAGCCGCTCGAACACCGCCCACGACTCCAATCCGGTCGGTTCTCCGATTCGTTCCAGCAAAAGCGTTTCCAGAATGTCGTCGCGCTTCCCCTTCCAGATCGAATCAGCCAGCGCCACCAGCAGATCCTCGGTCGTCGGGTTCGGGTCGAGCCGCCATTCCCCGTGTGTCCGCGCGAACCGGGCCAGCTCCGGCGGGACGCCAAATTCGAGCAGCAGCTTTTCACCCTCGCGTTCATGACACTGGCCGGGTCGGACCAGTTCCTCCCGATGGAACGCCTTGCCGATGTCGTGGGTCGCCGCTCCGAACCGGACCGCCTCGAAATCACAACCGAATTCCGGGAACGCCGCGTCAAATTCGTCGATCAGCCGGCAGGCCACGTCGTGAACCAGCGTCAGGTGCGCCCGCAACCGCGGCGGGGCCTCGGCCCGAAAGAGCAGGTCCCGGCAGCGAATGGGGAGTTCGATGGTGAAGAGGTCGTTTTGCATGGTGACGATTCCAGTTGAATGAGGCGGATTCCAACACCCGCCGGGTTAAAAGCTCGAACTTCACTCCGAAAGTGATCGCAACCCTCTGGAACAAATCCGGCGGGTCGCCGGTGAGTCACTTTCCCATTCCAGGCAAAGCGACCGCACCCACTCCGGTGCCGTCTTCGCCGCGTCGTTCAGCCAGTTCCCCACGGAATCCTGCACGTACCTGGCCGGGTCGCTTCGCAACGGTCCAAGAATCGGAAGACCCAGTTCGGGTTGCCGCTTGAGGGCCTCGATGTGCGAACACCACACGCCACGCGGTCGGGTCGCCTCGCTCGCAAACCGCCGGACGCGTTCCGATTCGCTCGTTGCCCACCCGGAAAGGATTCGGATCGCCGCGTCGAGGTTTTCGGCAATCGCCGGGCGAACCGCCAGCCACGCCCATTCCCGGACGCCGAAGTGCGGATCGTCGGCAAACCGGCGTATCAAATCCAGCCGAGTCTCGACCGCCAGTCCCGGCTTCCTTCCCACCGCGTAACACACCCAGCCCCGGACCGTATCCGACGCATGCGTACCCAACCGTTCGAAAACACCGTCGCCGAAGGTATCCAGAAGAAGGTCCGCCACGAGCGCCATCCGGCGGGTCACCCCAAGACCACTCGCCTGGGCCAGATTCCTGAAACCCGGTTCGCCGACTTCCGGCGCGACCGTCCTTATAAGAAGAGCGAAATCCACAGCCAGCCCCTCGGCCAGTGTCGCCGTTTCCAGCGTTCCACCGTTCAGACCGGCCAGAATCTCCGGCGGGATGCCAGTCGTCGTCGATGATCCTTTTCTCTTCATGGGTTGCGTGGCCTCGATGCTCCGCGGACGGAAACGAAATTCATTCCAAAACGACGAGCCGGTTCTTTGGAAAAACGCTCAAACCGATTCATCGGCTTTACACCATTCGGGTAGACTGGCCGAGCCAGCCCGGAAGTCACTCGATCATCTCCATCATGAAATACAGCGGCATTCTTTTCTCCGTCCACCCCGTCAAGGGTCGCGTCGAACGCACCGTCGTCCTCGACGAAATCGTCTATTCGAACCAGCGGTACTGGAAGTCCAAGGCCGGCTGGTACAACCAGACCGACGGTCGGGA
>JAAFHI010000517.1 GCA_013298335.1 Actinomycetota bacterium | reverse complement strand
CATGGAAGTGGCCGACCAGTACACCCGGACCGGTCGCACCCAGATGGCGCTCGACATTCTGCGCCGGGTCGCCGATCTCGACCCCGAGAACGTTCCGGTACGGTTGAAGCTGGCCGAAAGCTACGTGCGGGAAAAACTGACCGATCAGGCCGTCGAGGCCTACATCGGGGCCGGCACCCAGCTCATCCGCAAGGCCAACCTCCCCGAAGCGCAGCAGGCGTTCCAGCGGGTCCTTGAAATCAGCCCCTACAACAAGCCCGCGCTCAACTCGCTGGCCACGATTTTCATCAAGCAGGGCGACACGCCGCGCGCCGTCGCCCTCCTGACCGATGCCGCCAACAACAATCCGGAAGACCCGGATCTGATGGTGCTGATGGGCCGCACGTTCCTTCAGGCGGAACTGCTCGACGAGGCCGAACAGGCCTTCCTCAAGCTGCTTGAAGTCGACAAGTCGCGTTTTGAGTATCTTTTACAGTTGGCCCGCAAGTTCGTCGACATCGGCCAGCACGACCGCGCGGTCGGCATCGTCGAAACCTGCACGGAAGTCATGATCGCCCGCCGTCAGGAAACGCGCGGGGTCGAACTGCTGCAATCGGTGACGGAATTCAACCCGTACCACATCCGTGCCCGGCAGTGTCTCGTCACGATTTACACGCGCATGAACGAGGCGATGGAACTTGCCCGCGCCCTGACCGATCTGTCCGACGCCGCCCTGCACCACAACGACCGGGCGACCGCCGAGCGGGCTTTGCGCCAGCTTGTCGAACTCGAACCCAACGAACCGAATCACCGCCAGCGGATGCTCGCGCTCGGATTCGCCGACCCGATCAGCCCGACCATCGCGGAACGCGACCGGCTGGTCCAGACGGCTCCGCTTTCGCCAGGCATCGGTCAGCGGGTGGATTTCGAATTCGCGGCGGACGGCAGCGGCGCCAGTGTCGGCGGCGGTTTCGCGCCTCCTCCGAGCGACTTCGGCTACACCTCCGGTTCCGGCTTCGCCCCGGTCGCCCCGAGCGGATTCTCCGCCGAGCCGCCGCCGTTCGCGCCCGCCGGATTCGGCACCGAAGCCCCGAATTTCGGAGGTGGCGGTGGCGGTTTCGGAAATGCCGGTGGTGGTTTTGGAAGTACCAGTGGCGGGTTCGGCGGTACGAGCGGCGGTTTTGGCGGCGGCGGCTTCCAGGGTGGCGGATTCGGCACCGAAGCCCCGAATTTCGGCGGTGGTTTCGGCGGTTTCACCCCGCCCCCGCCCACAATTCCCGCCTCCGGCCCCGATGTCCAGAAAATCCTGAGCGACGCCGACCGCTTCGCCAACCTCGGCATGGCCGACAAGGCTGTCGAACTCATCGAGGAAGCGGTCGCCAAGTCGCCCGATTCGGTCGAAGCCCGGCTGCGCCTCAAGCAGATGTACCTCGACGGCGGCCTGACGGAAAAAGCCTCCGCGCAGGCCAACGCGCTGTCCCGGATTTACGAACGCCTCGGCGACGCCGGTCAGGCGCAGCGATTCCTGAGCGAAGCCCACTCGCTCAATCCGAATCTCCGGCTGAACGAATTCGGCATGTCCGGTTCGTCGTTCTCGATGCCGCCGTCCGCCGGTTCGTCCGGCGGAGAAGTCGAAATCGACATCAACGGCGCGCCGAGCGGCAATTTCTCCCCGCCGTCCGGCGGTTTCAGCGCCCCGCCGCCGCCAATGGGCGAGGTCGGGTTCAACTTCAATACCGGCACCGGCTTTGCGCCGCCCGCCTCCGGCCCGGAAGGCATCTACACCGGCCCAGCGCACATGCCCCACACCGGCCCCGAACCGGTGTTCGACGTCAGCGCCAACTTTGCCGCCGAGGAATCGCGGCCCGCGTTCTCCGTCCCCTCCACCCAGGATTTCTCCCGCGAAGTGCCGCCGACGGTCGCGCAATCGGAACTGAAACTGCGCGAGGAACTCGAAGGTGTCGATTTCTTCCTGACGCAGGGCTACAACGACGTCGCCCGCGACACGCTCGCCCGGCTGTCACTCAACTTTCCGAACCATCCGGAAGTCCTCTCCCGCCTTGACCGGCTCCATCGTCAAACCAACGGCGAAACCGACCTCACGGCGCTGATGGGGTCGACCTCGCCACTGGCCGGCATTCCGGAAGTGCCGGTTTCGGAGCCAACCTCGGAGGGCACGCTTTTAAGCGGCCTCGTCTCCGACCTCGAAAAAGCCCTCGAAGAACTCGAACTCGGCACCTACGACGCGCCGGAAGTCACGTTACTCTCCGGCGGTCCGGCCCCGGTGGTCGAAATAATCCCGACCGCCCCGCTGCCGCCGACACCCGCGCCGGTCACGACCAAGGCCGATTCCAAGAGCAATCTCTTCGTCGGCCTCGAAGAATCCGGCTTGCAGGACGTGTTCGACGAGTTCAAACAGAGCATCGAGGACGAAAACGAGGAAAAGCCGGACTTCGAAACGCACTACAACCTCGGCCTCGCCTACAAGGACATGGAACTCTTCGACGACGCGGTCGAGGAATTCCAGATGGCGTTTCGCGGCACCGACATGAACGCCCCCGACGGCCACTACTTCCAGGTCTGCAACATGCTCGGCCTGTGCTTCATGTCGAAATCCGAGCCGCAACTGGCCGCGGTCTGGTTCAAGCGCGGCGTGGATGCGCCGGGTCGGTCGGAAGACGAATATCAGGCCATGCGGTACGATCTGGCGATTGCGTTCGACGAACTGGGCCGCTACGACGCCGCCCTCGACATGTTCGAAATGGTCTACGCCGTGGACATCAACTACCGCGAAGTCGCCGAGAAGGTCCACGAACTGCGCGAACGCGCCAAAACCTAAAATCAAGGATGAAGGATAAGGGATGAAGGATGAAAAAACCTTCTTCATCCTTCATCCCTTATCCTTCATCCTTTTTCTTTATGTCCGCCAAGCTGTCCGTCATCCTCTACATCATCATCTGCTTTGAAATCGGCGCGCTCCTCGCGATCCTGCCGTGGACGGACTACTGGGAAAACAACTTCTTCCTCTTCTTCCTCTCGGCAAAGTTTCACGCGACCGGCCTCATCGCCTTCGTGCAGAGCGGTTACGTCCGCGGAGCCGTCTCCGGCCTCGGCCTGCTCAATATCCTGCTCGGTTTCATGGAAATCTTTCAGTTCCGCCAGTCGGTGGCGGAGATGAAAGGATAGCGGGAAAGTCTTGGGAGTCTCGGGAGTCTTGAGGGTCTCGGGAGTCCCGCACTTCCTTGATTCCAATGACTCTCAAGACTCCCCAGACCCCCGAGACTCCCAAGACTTATTTAATTTCCGACCGCCGCCGCCTGTTTTCTCCCGAAGAGACCTTTTCGGAAGCCGAGGCGCGGACGCGGCTGATGCGGCTCGCCGAACGGGCGAAGGCATCGAACATTGACTACATCCAGTTGAGAGAAAAGGACTTGTCGGCGCGGGACCTATTCGGCCTCGCGGTCGGGATAGTCGCGAGACTGGCCGACGGCCCGACCCGCCTGCTCGTCAACGACCGATTCGACATCGCGCTCGCGGCGGGTGCGGCGGGCGTCCATCTGACCTCTCGCTCGCTCTCGCCCGCCACCGCCCGGAAACATTCCCCGCCGGGATTCCTCATCGGCGTTTCTACCCACACCCGCCCGGAACTCGAAGCGGCGGAAGGCTTTGCGGATTTCGCGGTCTGCGGTCCGGTCTTCGATACCCCCGGAAAATCCGCCATCGGCCTCGCCCGCTTCGCCGAATTGATCGCCGATCTCCGCCTGCCGGTTTTCGCCCTTGGCGGCGTCACCCGCGAAAACGCCGCGCAGGTCATCGAGGCCGGCGCGGCGGGCATTGCGGGAATCAGACTGTTTTTATAAGTCTGGGCGTCTAGGAGTCTTGGTGTCTGGGAGTCCCAAGGCAGAAGAACAGTCTTCCCTGACTCCAAGACGC
>JAAFHI010000760.1 GCA_013298335.1 Actinomycetota bacterium | reverse complement strand
GGGGGCGGCGGCTACGGTGGCGGCGGTTCGCGCTGGTAGTTTCCCATGACAGCAGCCTGACCGTGAGGGAGGGCTGTCCTTGACCGGCAAACAACCTGGCAAGGACAGCCCTCCCTTACGGTCAGGCTGCTGTTTTTTACCCCGCCGTTCGTATTTTCTTCTGTTTCTCCAGTCCGCGTTTCTTCAATCGGGCCGCCACTGCGCCGGTAATGGCCGGAATCGCGCTCGTCAGCTTGGCGAGCCAGCCGCGATGACGCGGGACGATGATTTCGAGCGGCGCCTTCTTCAGGGCAAACGCGACCGCTTCGGCAATGTCGGCCACGGTCAGGATGCGTCCGCCGGTGAAGGTGAGCGCGGCCTCCTCGCGGTCTTTCTGAATGTCGAGCATCGGCGTCTGCACCGCGTCCGGGCAGATGACGGTCACCGAAATGTTGTGCGGCCTGAGTTCCAGCGCCGCCGCGAGCGAAAACCCCCGCACCGCGAACTTCGACGCGCTGTAGAGCGCAATCCCCGGCACCGGCGCGATGCCCGCGAGCGAGGCGATATTGACGATGCGCCCGAATCCCTGCGCTTTCATCTGCCGCGCGGCGGCCATCGTCCCGAAGATGACGCCCTTCGAATTGATGTCGAGGTGGCGATGCACCTCCGCCGCGGGAACGTCGAGCAGTTCGCCGACGTGTAGATAGCCAGCGACGTTCAGCACGGCGTCGAGTTTTCCCCACTTCTCGACCGCAAACCGGACCGCGCCGTCCCACTGCTCCGAATCCCGGACGTCGAGCGGCAGCATCGCCACCCGGTCGCCGCACTCGGCGAGACCCGCGAACACTTGTTCGAGCCGGTCCGCCGCCACATCCGTTAATAAAACTTTGGCCCCGCTTCGCGCATAGGTCTCCGCGAGGTACTTCCCGATGCCGCTGGCGCATCCGGTCATCAGTAGAACCTCGATTTTTTTATCCTTCATCTCATCTCCTCAACTTGAGCCAGGCGGCGTAAATCGCGATGTGAGCCAGCCAGAGCGCGATTGCGAATTTCCACTGGGTGCGGATCACGCCCGACGCATCCTTCATTTCGTACAATCCGACCGGCAGCACGTTGAAATTCGCCGCCATCGGCGTGCAAAGCGTGCCGCAACTGGCTGAAGTCAGACCGAGAATGGCGACGAAGGCCGGGTCCAGACCGTAGGGTTTGATGACCAGCGGAATGCCGATGCCGGTCATGATGACCGAAAACGCCGCGAACGAATTTCCCATCAGGGCGGTGAACAGAGCCATCGCCGCGAAGAAGACGATGCCGGCCGCGAGCGCGCCACCCGGCGCGAATTTTCCGACAAATCCAGCGAAGACCATTCCGACACCCGCCGCCGTGAACACCGCGCCGAGCGAGGCGAGCAGTTGCGGATAGATGTGCAGCGCCCCGATGTCTTCGGTCAGGCGGCGTCCGGCGACGAAGGCGTTTTGAACCGGGTCGCGAAAAACCGCCAGTGCGATGATTGCCGCGACCACGCCGCTCACGCCGAGGCCGACGGTCGTGGCTTTCCCGACATCCGCGTTGAACAGCTTGGCCGCCCCTGCGAAGGCAAACGTCACCGCCGGAATCGCCAGAACCGGCGCGATCGACCACGCGCGCAGATCGCGTGGCTTCGGATGCTCGGCATCGGTGGCTTTTACTTTTCCAAAGCCTTCGATGACGACGAGGGTGACGACGAGAACGCCCGAAATCCAGTTGGGAATTCGCGAACCGAACAGAAAGAGCGTTCCGAGAATGACCCAGTAGAGCGCGGTCCCCGTCCGCGTCGGGTGCTGCCGGTCGGCGTATGTCATTCCGGCATACACCCAGAGCAGCGCGCCGATGACCGCGAACACGGCGTCGAGCGTGAGCGGGTTTTGAATGAAGTTACTGAACATTCGGTTTCCGCCCTTCCTTCCGCAACTTTCGTCCAATCAAGGAAAATTGAATCGCCGAATATACGAGCGTGACGACGACGATGGGAATTGCCAGCGTTGCGAGATCAAAGATGCTGACCGGATAGCCCGCGCCTTTCATCACTCCCGAGACGAGCAGGCAACCCGCGCCGGCGGGAAACAGGTTCTGACCGAAAAAGTTGCCGTAGTTCTCGCTTGCCGCGACCGCGCCCTTGGCGATGTCGGCGGATTTTTCATCAGGATTTTCAAGCAGTCCGGAGGCCATCGGTTCGACGATGGGGCGTCCGAAAACCGCGTGTCCGTTGAAGCGGATGCCCGCCGCGCCGATGAGGACGCGAACAAATTGGTACGACCAGAGCAGCCGCGCGAGCGACGCACTCTTGATGCGCCGAATGAGATCAGCGGCGAAACGGTGCAGGCCCGCGCTTTCGGCCAGACCGACGGCGGGCAGCGTCAAAAGGTAGAGCGTAATCAGCCGGTTTTCGGTGAATGCCTTGCCGAGCGTGTCGAGAAGGCCCGGCGTTTGCGGATTGCCGACAATCGGCATGCCCGCGACCAGCCCCGTCACGAGCGCCGCCGCCAGCACGACCGGCCCGGTCTTCCACCGCAACGCCAGCCCGACAATCACGATCACGATTCCAATCAGTTTCATGCTGCCTTTGGACCGCGCGCACCCTGCGCGCATGGGGTTTCAGGTTGTTGAATGATGAAGATGTCGAATGAAACCGGATAGTACCGAAGACGGGGCGCAAAACCGAAGGCGCAGCGCAGGTCAAAAACGGAACGACGACGAATCCAGCGGTTCCGGTGACGCCTCCTCGGTTTTCCGTGTCGATGAAAACGGCAAAGCCGCCCGTAAAAAGGCGGCTTGCGTTGAAGTTGATTCAATTGCGCGCAGGGTGCGCGCGGTCCATCAGACCGATTCGCGAAGCTGCATGATTTCCGATTGAAGAATCGGAATCTGGGGGAGGCTGCGCGTCTGGCTCTGCGCCGCCTGCGCCAGTTGAACG
>JAAFHI010000315.1 GCA_013298335.1 Actinomycetota bacterium | reverse complement strand
GCGTTCGGCGCGAACGACCGCCTGCGCCTGTCCCTGCGCTTCCACTACGAACGGCGGCACAAGCGCGCCGACTTGCGGCGAACTCGTCAAAAGCAGGTTTTCGTTGAACGGGGTGAAAAACAGCCGGTTGTATGAGGCCCGCAGGACCGTCCCCGTTTTGGCAATGTTGTAGGCGACGCCGACGCGCGGCTGCCAGGCGTCTTCGCTCACCAGAAAATCGTAGTTGTCGTAGCGTACGCCGCCGCTCACCGTCAGCCCGCGATAACTGACGCTGTCCTGGACGAAAAAGGCCGACTGCCCACCCGTTTTCCGGTCGTTGAAGCGGAAGTAGCTCCCGCCGCGGGTCAGGTCGTGGGGCAGCAGATTCGGGTTGAACTCCTCTTCGTCACCACCTTCCAGGACCGGGACGTTGTAGTTTGCGTCGGTAATGGCAAAGGCGAAATTTTCGCTCACCGGAAATCGGAAATAGCTGAAACCGGCCTTGAAACGGTTGCGGATGCGCCCCGAAACCTCGTCGTAGCTTATATTTGCATTGATTCCGTAATTTCCGAGGTGGCGATCCTGGCCGACCGAGAGCGGCGTGCTTCCACCGCTGAGTTCGACCAGTTGCGAGGCGCTGGTACGGAAAAACGGCACTACGTCGGTGACGACTTTCGGTCCGAAAACGCGCTGCCAGGAAAGATTGACGCTGGCGTCCTTGAGAAAACTTCGCTGGTTCTGTCCGTTCAGTTGTTGCGAGAGCAGGTTCGGGATGTCGCGTCCGGTGCGTCCGAAGCTGGTCGTCAGCCGGAAGGTGTCCCGCGGGGTCGCGTTGTATTCGAGCCGCGTGAACAGCCGTTGCGTATTGCCCGAATTGTTGAAGTTCTGAAAATTGGGGGGATCGGAAAACCGGTCGCTGCGCGTGCCGCCGAGACTCACAAAGTAACCGAGTTTCTTGCTGATTTCGCCGCCGAACTGCGAGCCGTATTCAAACGTACCGAACCGTGCGCCGCCCAGGGTGACATTGCCGAAGAACGGGCGCCCGGTCCCGATCGCCGATTTGGTCGTCACGTTGATCGTGGCGGCGTTGCGTCCGCCAAATTCCGGCAACTGATTCCCGGTGATGATTTCCATCGACTCGATGTTCGACGGGTCGAGGCTGTTCGAAAAGGTCAGATTGAGTTGGTCACTTACTTGAACGCCATCAAGTACATAGGTGACCTGTCCGTGCGAGCCGCGGAAGTGGAATCGCCCGTTTTCATCGGCGATGAAGCCCGGCGCGGAAAGGACGATACTTTCGATGCCGCGTTGCGAGGTGGCGGCGGGAAACCGCTTGATGAGCGATTTGTCGATGTCGATATGGGTCGAAGAAGAATCGGTTTCAAGCAGGGCATTGCTGTCCGCGTTGACGGTCACGACATCGTTCGTGGTACTGACCGCCAATGCGAGATCGGCTTCCACCGCCAACGCCGACCTGACTTCAACAGTTCGATCGCCGGGCGCGAAATTCGCGGCTTCGGCCCGCATCGAATAGCGATTGAAAGGCACGTTATAGAAAACGAACGTTCCGTCGTCATCGGTTTTGACTTCCTGGCGGTATCCGCTTACCGGGTTCATCAGTGTGACGGTGGCCCCGGACACGCTCGCGCCGGAGGAATCCCTGACCTTGCCGCGAACCAAACCCGCCGCGCCGTTCGCCAATGCGATGCCGCCAGCCAGCATCACGCAGAAAACTGCCGCCGCAACCGTTCGAGTGACCCAAACTGCGTACTTCATCGTCGTCCAAACTCCCTGAAAATGCGTATGTTCGTAAATTCTAACATTGGTAAATTTTCAGATAAGAAAATTCCTGATAAATCTATTTCTTAGTCTCAGGCTTGTCAAACGTAAACGGCGGAATCCGGGCGTCGGATTTGGGTTTTGGGGACCGGGTTTGGGGTGGTAGCCTCTGGCGCGTTTTTCAACCCCGGCATTTTCTCAATTCTGCAATGTCGCCGAAAAAAATCTTCATCGTCGCGGGGGAAGCCTCGGGCGACGGGCACGCCGCCGATCTGATTCGGGAACTCACACGGTTCGCTGCCGGGAGCGGTTCGGTTGCGCCGACGTTTTACGGGATGGGCGGCGACCGGATGGCCCGCGCGGGCGTCGCGCCGCTTGAACGGATGGAGGCGGTGAGCGTCATCGGCATCGCCGAAGTCGTCCGCCACCTGCCGCGTATCTGGTTGACCTTCAGGCGGTTGGTGGCCTCGCTCGACCGCGAAAAGCCCGATCTCGTGGTGCTGGTGGATTTTCCCGACTTCAACATGCGGCTGGCGAAGAAGATTAAAAAGCGTGGCATTCCAATCGTCTGGTACATCAGTCCGCAGGTCTGGGCGTGGCGCGGCGAGCGGGTCCACACGCTCAAAAAACTCGTGGACCGCATGCTCGTTCTGTTTCCCTTTGAAGTGGATTACTACTCGAAGGTCGGGCTGGACGCCGTTTTCGTCGGGCATCCGCTGGTGGATCACGTCCGACCGACGCGCCCGGCGGTGGACATCCGGCGCGAACTCGGTTTGCCCGAAGACGCCCCGGTCGTGGCGCTCCTGCCGGGCAGCCGGCGGTCGGAACTCCGCATGTATCTAAGGACGATGCTTGCCGCCGCCGAACGGCTCGCCGCCGCGCGGCCCGACCTGCGGTTCGTGTTGCCGGTCGCGCCGTCGCTCGATAAAGCATTGATTGAAAAGGAATTGGCCGGTTGTACGGCAAACGTCACCTGCCGGACCGGGATGTTTCACGACCTGCTGACCTGCGCGGACGCGGCGGTCGTGGCGTCCGGGACGGCGACGCTCGAAACGGCGCTCGTCGGGACGCCGATGGTCATCGTCGGCAAGGTCGCGCCGCTGACGGCGACGCTGCTGCGGCGCTTCGTGAATCTGCCCTTCGTCGGGCTGGTGAACTGGGTGATGGGAGAGGTGAAGGTGTCCGAACTGCTTCAGGAAGCGGTCACGCCGGAAAACATCGCCGTTTCCATTGAAAAACTGCTGGACGACCCCGATGAACGGGCGCGGCTGAAAACGGTGTACGGCGAGATTCGCGAACGCCTCGGTGCGGGCGGCGCGTCGGCGCGGGCGGCGCGCGCCGTTTGGGACCTCGTTTCGTAATTTATGCGGTGAGTTCGCCGGTGCCGGCGTCATAGAGCCGCCGGTACGCGCCGTCGCGGGCGAGTAGTTCGTCGTGGGTGCCTTCCTCGACGATCAGGCCGTCGAGCATGACGACGATGCGGTCGGCTTTCTGGACGGTCGCGAGGCGGTGGGCGATGACGAGCGTCGTCCGTCCGCGCATGAGGTTGGCGAGGGCGTCCTGCACGGACCGTTCCGATTCCGCGTCGAGCGCGGAGGTCGCTTCATCCAATAGTAATATGGGGGCGTCCTTGAAAATCGCGCGGGCGATGGCGATGCGCTGGCGCTGGCCGCCGGAGAGGGCCTTGCCGCTTTCGCCCACCGGCGCGTCGTAGCCGCCGCGTTCCATGATGAAATCGTGGGCGAGCGCGGCGCGGGCGGCGCGTTCGATGGCGGCGGGGTCGAAGTCGGCCTGTCCGTAGGCGATGTTGTCGGCGAAACTTCCTTCGAACAGCGTCACGTCCTGCGAGACGAAGGCGATGCGCGACCGCAGCGAGGCGAGCGACAGTTCCCGGATGTCCTTGCCGTCAATGAGGATGCGGCCCGCAGTCGGGTCGTGAAAGCGGAGAAAGAGGCTCACCAGGGTACTTTTTCCGCTGCCGCTCTTGCCGACAAGCGCGATGGTGCGGCCTTTTTCAATCTTCAGATTTACGCCCGCCAGCGCGGCGCGATCCGCCGTGGTGTAGGCGAAGCGGACGTTCTCGAAAACGATGTCGCGTTCGAACGTGGTCAGTTGAATGGCGTCGGGGCGGTTGGCGACTTCCGCATGTTCGTCGAGCAGTTCGAACACCCGTCCGGCGGAGGCGGCGACCTGATTGTAGGCCGCCCACGTCTGCGTGAGTTTTCGTACCGGATCGTAGAGCCGGACCAGCGCGAGCAGCGTCGCCGTGAAGGTCCCGACCGTCATCTGCCCGGTCGCGATGAGGTGGCGGGTGTAGGCGATGACCGCCGCGCCGATGAGCACGCCGATGATGTCCATCAGCGGCGAGGGCAGGAACAGCGCGCGGGCCGTCCGCAGGTTGAACCCGCGCAGGCGGCGCGAGGTTTCCCGGAATCGCACCGCTTCGTGGCGTTCGGCGGTGTAGGCCTGCACGACGCGATACCCGGCGAAGGTTTCCTGGGCGCGGGCGAAGACGTCCTGCACGCCTTCCTGAGTGGCCCGGCTCGCCCGGCGCAGCCGCCTTCCGAGAATGTTCGTCAGGAGCGCGATGACCGGCACGATGGCGAGCGCGAGCAGGGTGAGTTTCCAACTGAGGGTGAGCGCCAGCGCGAGCAGGAAAATCAGGGTAAAACTTTCCCGGAGGGCGTCCGCGAGGTACTGCGCGACCGCCGACTGCATTTTTTCGATGTCGCTGACGAGGTGCGTGGCGAGATCGGTCGCCCGGTGGCGGTTGAAAAACGCCGCCGACTGCGCGAGGACGTGTTCAAACACCTGGAGCCGCAGCGTGACGATGACCGACTGGCCGACCGTCGTGAGCAGGAAATTCGAGGCGAATTCGGCCATTCCCCGCAGAATCGTCAGTCCGAGCATCAATCCGAGGATGGTCAGCCAGTACCCGCCGCCGTTCGGAAGCCAGTCGCCGATGTGGGGCAGGGCGTGTCCGGCGACCATCGGAACCGAGGTCACCGCGCCGCCCGCGCCGAGGCCGTCGAGAATCGGCTGGATGAGCGCGGTGCGGGCCGCTTCCAGAATGCCGGTCGCGGCGGCGAGAACGATGGCGATGGAGAGTCTTCCGGCGTGGGGTTTGGCGTACCCCACGATGCGGGCGAATTCATTCATGATGTCATTTCGCGGCGACGGTCGGCGCGGGCGCGACGAGCGTGCGAAGGCGGGATTTCGCCGCGGTCACGGTCCGGCGGGCGTTGCGATAGCCGGTGCGGGCGAGATGCCGCCAGCCGAGTCGGTACGCGAGCATGCGCGACCACGGCACGCTCCACCAGAAATTCACCGCGATGGTGGTTTCGAGATTGTGGACCTGATGCCACCAGAAAATCGGGATGAACAGCACTTCGCCCGGCTCGATGATGCACTCGATTTCGCGGTCGGCCCGGAAGCCGGGGAAGGCGGCCCGGTCGGGGGCGTCGACGGTGACGCGGCTCATGCGGGAGCGCGGAGAGTTGATCGGGAACGGGTAGAGCC
>JAAFHI010000246.1 GCA_013298335.1 Actinomycetota bacterium | reverse complement strand
ATTTCTCCGGGCAACCTGATCTCGAAGGGAGCCGCCCCGCCGGTTGCGGCCCACAGCCTTCCGGAGTTGCGCGACGTTTTTCAGCCATCCCGACCGGTTGCCGCGGTACCGCCGCCCTATGCCCCGCTGGCTCCGCCCCGCACCTGGGCGCAAACACAGGTCCCGGCCCCCGTCCTGGCGGCCCAGCCGTTTCCGGTCAACCTGCATCGGGGGCCATTCCCAAATGAAGCACACCGGCAGGATCCTCGTTACCGGCGGGCAATGGGACATATTCGCCGGGCGTCGATTACCGGACTGATTCTTTCCGGATTGATGTTTCTGCTTACGGTCTGGCTTTCCTACTTCGCGCCGGTTCCCGGTGGCGGGACGCTGCCGATCAATCCGGTTCACGTTCTCGCGGTTATTTCGGTCCTCTCCCTGGCACTCAACCTGGGGTTGAATTTCCAGAATCGGGTGTGCGCGATCCTCCTTTTCCTCTGGGTGTCGCTGACGGCCTTTGGAAACCTCTTCCTCAATTTCAATTTCCTCGGACTTGTTTTTTCGGTGACGCTGTCACCTTTGTATTTCTTCGCGATTCTCGGAACGTTTCAGTACCACGAGTTTCGAAAAGACGTCGAACGCGGAAAGATGTGACGGCCAGGCGAAATCGAATGGCCTCCGCCCGCCTTTTTTCAATCTCCATTCAACAGGTGTTCAAATGACGCCGAACAACGAGTTTTATTCCGTCACGATCAATGGCACGGCCTATCCGGCTGATCTCAATGCCTTGCGACAGTGGGTGATGGAAGGCCGCATTGGTCCCTACATGCCGGTGACCCGGGTGGGGCGACCCCCAATGGTCGCGCGCGAGACGCCGGAGTTGCGCGACCTTTTTCAACCGCCGCCCGTCGCACCGCTCCCGGAACCGCCGCCTGCCTATCGTCCTCCGACGATGCCCCCGACGATGCCCCACGCCGGACAGTCTTTTTCGGGAGTACCGATGCCGCGCCCCGTGGCTCCGGCGTATCACGTCAGCGCGCACGATGGGCCGTTCCCGAATGAAACCCACAAACGGCACCCCCGTTACCGGCGGGCGGTCAGCCGGATCTACTGGGGGTCAATTCCCGGCCTGATTCTTTCGGGCCTGATGGTTTTGTTCGGTTTCATTGCGGCTGCAACATTATCGTTCCCGACCGAGAAGCTCGGGGGATTCAATCCCGTCCTCATTGTCGTTGGAATTTCGGTCCTGTTTATGGCGCTCAACCTCGGTCTCCACTTCGGGAGTCGGGTCTGCGCGGCGCTTCTTTTTCTGTGGATGTTGCTGGCGTTGACCGCCAACCTGGTCAATGGTCCTACCATAATCGGAATCCTGGTGACGTCATTCATGGGAATTGCGTATTTCTCGGCATTTTTCGGCGCGTTTGATTACCAGGCGTTCAAGTATGAGGTAGAAACCGGTCGGATCTGAATGAAACAAAAAAGGACCGACCGACGATGCATCGTGGAACCATCATCCTCCCCGGCGGCGCGGGCTATCTCGGCAAAGCGCTCGCGCAGGGCCTGGCCGCTCAGGGGTACACCCCGATCATCCTTTCCCGCGGGGCGAAAGTGGATGAAGGGCCAGTCCGGTACTGCCGCTGGGACGGCGAACGCCTCGACGACTGGGCCTATGAGTTTGAAGACGCGCTGGCCGTCATCAATCTCGCCGGACGCTCGGTCAACTGCCGCTACCACGAGGCCAACAAGGCCGAAATCCACCAGTCGCGGCGGCTTTCGACCAAGGTCGTGGGCGAGGCCATCACCCGCTGCCAGAATCCGCCCCGCGTCTGGCTCAACGCGAGTTCGGCCACGATCTACCGTGATTCGTTCGATCAGGACATGGACGAATACACCGGCGAAATCGGCGAAGGCTTTTCGGTGGATGTCTGCCGTTTCTGGGAAGATGAATTCGACCGCGCGGCCACGCCCGCCACGCGCAAGGTCGCGCTCCGCATGGCGATGGTCTTCGGACGGGGAAAAGGAGGCGTCTACGAGGCGTTTCGCAACATCGTCCGGCTCGGGCTCGGCGGCACGCTGGGCGGCGGTCGCCAGTATGTCAGTTGGATTCACCTCGACGACTTCATCCGCTCCGTCCTCTGGCTCATCGACGACGAAAACTTCGCCGGACCGGTCAACCTCGCCGCGCCGAACCCGTTGACCAACGCCGAATTCATGGCGGTCTTCCGCGCCATGTGCGGACAGCCCATCGGACTGCCCGCCACGAAATGGATGCTCGAAATCGGGGCGTTCTTTCTGCGGACCGAAACCGAATTGCTGTTGAAAAGCCGCCGGGTCGTCCCGACGCGCCTGCTGGAATCGGGATTCGAGTTTGAATATCCCACCCTCGAATCCGCGCTCGCCGAGATTCTGAAATAGAATTTCCCTGAATCGGCGTTTCAATGGACCGAAAAGGGCCAAGTGGTCGTCCGAACAGGCAAAGTGGTCGTGCAATCGGGCAAAGTGGTCGTCCGAACCGGCCAAGTGGTCGTCCGAACCGGCCAAGTAGTCGTCTGAACGGGCAAAGTGGTCGTCTGAACGGGCAAAGTGGTCGTCTGAACGGGCAAAGTGGTCGTCCGAACGGGCAAAGTGGTCGTCCGAACGGGCAAAGTAGTCACCTGAACGCTCAAAGTAGTCACCGGAACGGCTTGAGAAGCCCCCGTCGATAATCCGTGGCCGATTGTTTTCAAGAGATCGGAATGGGCATGACAAACTTCCGAATCACTTCCGAAAGTCCGGCGGCCCGCTGCGAGATCTGTCATCAGGCGGACTGCTTCGACACGGCGACGGGCGCGTGTTCGCGATGCGCCGATCTGGTGGTCGTCGAGCACGTACCGAAAAAATCCCTGGGTGGTCCGGTCCGTCTGTTCTCGTCGGTGAGTTTCGGTGTGACGCCAGGCGCGATTGCCTACCGCAGTTTTTTCTATGCGGCGTTTCTGCTTTCGTTCCTTGCGATTTTTTGGAGCGAATTCCCGCTTTTGAAAAATTACTTTCAAGGGGAACTGTCATCCCGCATTGTCCAACCGGTGAGCGGGTATGTGAATGTAGAACCCATTGACCATGAGTTCGAGCCGCTTCCGACAGATCCCTGGGCCGCACTCAATCCACTCAAAGGCGAACCCGATACGGCATCCCTTCCGAAAGGATATCTTCACGGGCTTGCGATTCAGGACTTCCTGCACGGTGAAGTTCTGCAATTTGAGGGAATCATTGTTCGTACCGAAGACCGTGGATTCCTGATTCGCCGGGAAGATGATCAACGGATTCCATTCACGCTGGATGAGAAGATGGTGCGTGCGCTCGATAAAGTCGAGTTCCGCCAGCTTCATCACATGGCGCAGGTCGGAAACGTGGTACGGATTGATTGCCGCCGGAACGCCGCCGGGCTCAATGTCGTTTCGGCGATGTGTTTTATGCGTCGGGATACGGCTGCAATCAAGGCCATGAGCCGGTATGACAATGGAGGAGCCATCGGTTCCGGTATCGGTTCAACGCCGATGGGGAATCCGACAAAAATGACTCACCTTTGCAGTGGATACAGCGATTTACCGCTTTTTACGCTCACAGGTCGAATACTGGGGCCGTTGCAAAAGGACCCGGCAGGAATAAAAAATTCATATGCCATCCGGACCGACTCCGGGAAAATCGTCACTGTCACTCGTGACGGTACAGGGTTATTCATCTTTTCCGGGAACGATTACTTTGATCGCATTGTGGCCAAAGGCAACCGATTGAAAATGGAAGTCCGGGTCCTCAAAGGCAATCTGTACGTCATGGAAACCATTGAAAAGCTCAAGTGAACGATGACCAATTTTCGCATCACCTCGGAAAGCCCGCCCGCCCGCTGCGAGATCTGTCATCAGGCGGACTGCTTCGACGCGGCGACGGGCGCGTGTTCGCGGTGTTTGGACGTGGTTGCCGGAATTCATCCTGGAGACAACCCAACTCAAAAGAACGATCACGGGCGGCGGCGGCGTCCGTCAATCGTTATGCTTTGGATTTCGATCTTCTGTTTTGTCGGATTCGGCGCGGGCGTGTGGGAAATCGGTTCTATCGGACAGACGACACCAAGTCCCACGCTCATCAAAATTGAAGAGTGGAGAAAAACGTATCATCCCCGCCAACCGGAGCCTTCAAATGAGCACAAGATATGTCGTTTGGTAATCCGTATCCCCAGGCATCTTTCAAATCTCGCGGGACGACGGATTCCAGGGCGGAATCTTCGAACCATGAGAGGTTCCGTCGTGGCCAGCACTTTGACTTTTGAGAGAATGGAGGCAACGGGTGAAATCACCGGTGAAAACTATTTCGACCTCCATCGCCCAAACGGGGAATGGGAGTTGATCTACATCTCCCCGAACATCGGCAAAGGGCAGGAGCCAAGGGCACGGGCTGAGTTGATAATGAACCTTCGAGTTGGCTTATCACCCGGAAATCGGGTCACGGTTCAAACCTACGTCGATCCCAAATCGAAGCGGACGTTTGCCTCAAGCGTTCAATTCGACGATTGGGGCAATAAAACGCGGAAATAGGGGGGCGGTCGCCTCGCCCGCCGGTGATGCTCCGGCATCCTTCAGGATAAAGTTGTCAGCGTTCCTTCCAGTACCGCAATCCCCTTTAAATACTCATCGAGAATGATGTGCTCGTCGGGCGTGTGGTCGAGCGATGCGTCGCCCGGTCCGTAAGCAAGTGCCGGGCAGCCCCACGCGGGCGCGACGATGTTCAAATCCGCCGTCCCGGTCTTGACCTTGAAAACCGGGTTGCCCCCGCGTTCGCGGATCGCTCGCGAAAGGGCACGATGCAACGGCGTCGTCCGTGGACCGCTCCACGCCGGAATGCCGCCCGCCACCGTCACCTGTTCGTCGCCGACGATTTCGCGCAGCCACGCCTCGCAGGCATCAGGGGGAAGTTCAATTGGAAGCCGGATGCCGAGCCTCAGTTCGGCCCAGTCGAGGCGACCGTCGCTTCCGCTCGTGATGCGTGTGAGAACAGGCATCAACTGATCGAAGATTTTGTCGCGCCCCGTGTTGTACTTTGCGGCCCCTTCGGCAATCGCGAGCCACATCCGGCAGGCGCGGTCCGATACGGTCGGAATCGGGTGCGCCGTGTGCGACGAACCCTGCTCAAGCCGGACGACCGCCCGCAAATAACCCTTGTACCCGAGCGTGATGCCGTCCCACCCGGAAGGCTCGCCGACGATGCAGAAATCTCCGCGATAGGCGGTGGCCGCGAAATGCGCGCCTTTTGATGAGGGCGCTTCTTCTTCAACGCACCCGACGACGACGATCCGCGGATGCGGGCCGCCCGACTGTTTGACCCGCGCCGCCGCGCAGATAAAGGACGCCAGCGGCCCTTTCGCGTCCACCGCGCCCCGACCGTACAACTTGCCGTCTTCAATCCGAACCGGCACATCGCCGGGGACGGTGTCCATGTGACCAAGCAAAACCAGGGTGCTGGGTCTTGGGTTCTGGGTGTTGGATGAGGAGGGTTCGATGATTCCGACTGCGTTTCCGGCATCGTCGATGAAGGATTGGTCAAAACCATTGTCAAGCATCGACGCGACGAGGAATTCCGCGATGGGGCGTTCCTCGGTCGAGTGACTGCGGATGCCGACCATCCGTTCAAGAAGTTGAATGGCTGTCTGATCGTTCATTGGAAGAAATCCTTAACGCAAAGACACAAAGGCGCAAAGACACAAAGAGGAGGTGAAATGAAACAACTTCGTGTCTCTGTGCCTTCGTGCCTTTGTGTTCAGTCCGTTACTCAAAATGTGTTCCTTCACCGGCCAGCGCGACACTCACCGGATGCTCGCGGCGCGCGTCGGCGATGATGACCCGACCGACGCCGGCGGCGAGGGCTTCTTCGGCGCCGAGGACTTTTTTGCGCATCCGTCCCTGCGCGAACTCGGCCACGGACGCGATCTCGCG
>JAAFHI010000478.1 GCA_013298335.1 Actinomycetota bacterium | reverse complement strand
GCGCACGATCGGGCGGTAGAGCGTGTCGCGTTCGACCGGTTGCAGCCCGGCGTCGCGGATCAGGTGGATGACTTCGTCGCGGGTGTTCTGCGAACGCTGCGCGCCGTCGGCGGAGTAGGTCGCGACGAGCGGGCCGCCGCCCGACACCGTGCCGTCGAGGTCGTCCGCGCCGAAATGCAGCGCGAGTTGCGCCGTCTGGCGTCCGAGCATCACCCAGTAGGCTTTGATGTGGTCGAAATTGTCGAGCATCAGCCGCGACACCGCGATGGTTTTCAGGCTGTCGATGGCCGTCGGCCCCGGCAGATGGGCGAGGTCGGTGTGTTCCGGCCAGAACGCGAGCGGAATGAAACACTGGAACCCGCCGGTTTCGTCCTGAAGATTCCGCAGGCGGAGCATGTGATCGACCCGGTCGGCGTAGGTCTCGATGTGACCGTAGAGCATGGTCGCATTCGAACGAATTCCTTTTTTATGAACCACTTTCGCGAAGTCGAGCCAGTGGTTGCCGTCGCACTTGTGCTTGCAGATTTCGCGCCGGATATGTTCGGCGAAGATTTCCGCGCCGCCGCCCGGACAGGAATCCAGCCCGGCTTCGACGAGCCGGTCCACCACTTCTTCCTCGGAAAGCCGGGTGATGCGCTTGAAGTGGTCGAGTTCGACCATCGTGAACGCCTTCAGGTGGATGCCGGGAAAGGCATCCTTCAGGGCGCGCAGCAGGTCGAGGTAGTACTCGAACTTCAGCGTTGGGTGCAGCCCGCCGACGATGTGGATTTCGGTGATGCCCGCCTCATAGAAAGGCCGGATTTCCGCGACCGCCTGTTCCGGCGTGTAGACATAGGCCCCTTCCTGCCCCGGTTTGCGGTAGAACGAGCAGAAGGTGCAGTCCCAGTAACAGACATTGGTCGGATTCAGGTGGCGGTTGACGTTGTAGTAGGCCGTGTCGCCGTGCCGCTTGCGGCGGGCCGTGTCGGCGAGGTGCCCGAGATAGGCGACGTTGTCGGTTTCGAAGAGCGCCACGCCGTCTTCGAGCGTGAGACGCTCGTTCGCGGCGATTTTGTCGGCAATGCGGGAAATGGAAGATTCAAGAGCCATGATGACGGATTCTCGCGGAAAAAGTGGCCGGGGAAGGAAACGCGGCGAGGGGGTCGGCAACGGGCCATCTTACTCGCCGTCCTCCGCGCCCGGCAACCTGATGGAACCGCCGATGGACCGCGCGCAACCTGCGCGCAGGTTTTTCCGCTTCCTGAATACGTGCGCGCTCCGCGCGTTGACGCTCATGAAATCCGTATGTTAGCTTCGGTACGCCTCATTTCAGTCTCTCTTCCGCTCTCCGGACGGACCCGAAAACATGCTGACCGGCTTCAATACCGACATCTCGTACGAGGGCGTCGTTTATCACGTCCAGACCGAAGACAAAGGCCCGGAAAACCCGATGCTTTTGTCGCTCGTCTACGTGCGCGGCGAAATTCTCGCCGCCAAACGGACGTACTACGCCAAGGACATCGAGGCCGGCGTCTCGATGGACGAGATCCAGAAGAAACTGGAGAAGCAGCACAAGGCGATTCTGGCGCTCATCAATCGCGGACGGGTCAACGAACTGATCGAGATGCGCGACCGGCAGTCGGCGGCCACCCATTCGGCGCTGCCCGTCCTTCCCGAAACGCCGCCCCCGCCACCACCACCGCTTCCGCCGCCGCCGCCCGCCTTTGCGGCCCGCCCGGCGGGCGTGACCGAATTTCTCTCGCCGCTCCTGCTGGATTCCATTCAGCAGGCGAACGAACCGCCCGCGTCGGTCGCGCCTCCGCCTGCCGTGCCGCCACCGCCCGCCACCCCGCCGCAACCCGTGGTGCCGGCGGCTCCGACCCCGATGCCCGGCGTCACCAGTACGCTGGATTCGGTCCTGCGCGACGTCCTTCTCCATTCGGGGTCCGGCAACCCCAGCCTCGCGACGCCCACCCCGGTCAACCAGCCGCAGCCGACGACCGGCAGCACTGGCAAGGTTTCCGAATTCGACCTCGACCGCATTCTCTCCGATTACATGCACAACGAGGCGCAGGGCGAGCGCCCGGAAATCGAACTGCTCGGCAATCCGTCCTTTTTTGCCGGTGACACAGTCGCCCTTCAGGTGCTCGTCACCGCGGGCAGCCAGCGCCGCCTGCTGGTCAACGTTCCGGTGGTCGTCAAAATCCTCGGCACAGCCTTCAAGCCGCAGGTTCATTCGACCGTCACCGGTGTTGACGGCATCGCCGTCCTCACGGTCACGCTGCCCCACTTCGCCGCCGGAAGCGCGGCGCTGGTCATTCAGGCCACCTCCGAAGGCGGCGAAACCGAGATCAAGCAGCTCATCCGCCGACGGTAGCAGTCAGTGGTCAGTGGTCAGCAGTCAGTAAAAGAAGAAATGACTGACTACTGGCTTCTGGCCACTGGACACTGATTGCTGGCAACAGCACTGGATTGACCGCGCGACTTTCATCCAGAATCACCCGGCCTCCCCACTGACTGCTGACTACTGACCACTACCTGCTGCTATGTCCAAGCCCACCACGCTCGGAGAACTCAAAAACAGTCCCTGGAACGACCCCGCGCTGCGCGGACGGTCGGTCAAGGACGAAATGCGCCACAATCTGATCCGCAAGCTGGAATCCGGAGAAACGATTTTCCCCGGCATCGTCGGCTATGAGGATTCGGTCGTCCCGCAACTGGTGAACGCCGTCCTCGCGCGTCACAACCTGATTCTGCTCGGGCGGCGCGGACAGGCGAAAAGCCGCATCCTGCGCGCCCTCACGGTTTTACTGGACGATGAAATCCCGATTGTCGCGGGTTCGGAGGTCAACGATGACCCTTTCGCGCCCCTGAGCGCCTTCGCGCGCGACGCCATCGCCGAGCACGGCGACTGGACGCCGGTGAGCTGGCTGCCGCGCAACGCGCGGTTCGTCGAGAAACTCGCCACGCCCGACGTGACCATCGCCGACATCATCGGCGACATCGACCCGATCAAGGCGGCCAAGAGCGGTTTTCAGCTCGGGAACGAACTGACGATGCACTACGGCTTGCTGCCGCGCGCCAACCGGGCGATTTTCGCCATCAACGAACTCCCCGACCTCGCCGGGAAGATTCAGGTCGGCCTCTTCAACATCATGCAGGAGGGCGACGTGCAGATTAAGGGCTTCCCGGTCCGGTTGAAGCTCGACGTCGCGATCGTTTTTTCGGCGAACCCGGAGGACTACACCGCGCGCGGCAAGATCATCACGCCGCTCAAGGACCGCATCGGGGCGGAAATCCAGACGCACTACCCGAACACGGTCGAGGAAGGCATCCGCATCACCGAGCAGGAAGCCTGGACGGCGCGGGCCACGGCGCGTCCGCTCCATGTACCGCGCTTCATCAAGTCGGTGGTCGAAAACATCGCGTTTCTGGCCCGCGAGGACCAGCGCGTCGACAAACGGTCGGGCGTCAGCCAGCGGTTGCCGATTTCGCTGCTCGAAACCGCCGTCAGCAACGCCGAACGCCGCGCGCTGCTCAACCGCGAAGACCTCATCGTGCCGCGCATCAGCGACATCTACGCCGCGCTGCCCGCCATCACCGGAAAAATCGAACTCGAATACGAGGGCGAGCAGGTCGGCGCGGAGAAAATCGCCCGCGAACTCATCCGCGCCGCCTGCGGACGGGTCTACGACGACTATCTCACCCTCGCCGAAACCGGTCGCATCGTGGATTTCTTCAATCAGGGCAAGCACCTGAAGATTTCCGACCTCGCGCCCGCCGCCGAGTGTCTCGAAAAACTCCGCCAGATTAAAAGCCTCATCGAAACCGTTGAAATGATCAATTTCGCCGAGGGTTCGTCGCCCGCGCATCTCGTCGCGGCGGCGGAACTCGTCCTCGAAGGGCTGCACGCGCAGCGCAAGGTCAGCCGCAACGAAGAACGCGGCTACGGCAAGGCGGCCACCGAAAAGCAGCGGCGGCGGCGCGGCGGCGGCGATTTCGACGACGATTTCACCGACTGGGGCGGCTTCGGGTCGCTGAACTGAAACCTTTTGAACGCAAAGGCGCGAAGACGCAAAGCCGCAAGGAAAAACCGACTTCTTTGTGCCTTTGCGTCTTCGTGTCTTTGCGTTGAGTTTTTTATGACTGAAA
>JAAFHI010000986.1 GCA_013298335.1 Actinomycetota bacterium | reverse complement strand
CTGATGCCTGGGATCCCCAAATATGTCGTCAGTCCGAAATACCTACCCGAAATCCCCGATCAGGATTTTGAAATCCGTGAAGAGATCAAAAGTTACGCCCTCGATAACACTGACGATTGGTATCGACAGTTTTTGTTGGTGCTGTATGCGGGGTGGGAGTCTTATAACGAATTATACTTCGAAGGTCTCATGCATTTTTGTAACTGAACCCAAAGGTTTGCCGTTTTGGCAAAGGTATGGTCCCAATTTGGCTGGAAGGACGCGGCATCGTCAGGTTTTTCCGACCGGATCGCGTTTTGGATTTCTGACGCCGACCGATTGAGGCAGGCGCGGCTTGCGGGTGACGACCTTGAAAACCTTCAGATCGGGGTCTGGCTGAGTGGTCACTTTTTTCGCCGGTCGCCCGACGGGTTTTGAAACGCCAACGGGTGAATTCTCCGCTGGTGCCATTTCGGTTGGCGTCAGTCCGAGCAAACGAAAGAGTCGAGCTTCGGTTTCGGGGCCGTCGGCGAGGATCTGTTCGCCTTCCACGACTTCCTCCGCAATTCGGGAGCTGACCTTCAGGCTGGGCGCAGAGGCTTTCAGAAGTGGGAGCGTCAGGCGCCCGGAGTTGTCTTCCCATGCGTTTTCCAGCGCCCAGGTCAACCAGTTTTTGAGAATTCCGACGCAGCCGACACTGCGGGAGTACAGCAGATCGACGTGATCGACGAGCCGTTCGCCGGCCCGGAGCGGAAGGTGGCGCTGGAAGGCCCAGATGACGCTTTCAAAAGCGCGGGCGTCGCGGTCGGACAACCCGTAGCGCGGGAGATGGAGATCGACGCTGCGGCGTGCGAGCTGGGCGCTGAGATTCCGGCCCGGAAGGAGTTGGTACGTTCCAAAGAGGACCATCTTGGTTTTGGCGCGGCTGGCGAAGGACTTGAGAACGTCGAGATGTTCCCCAAGGCGTCCGGACTTGAGATTGACGAGGTGCTGGGTTTCGTCAATGAAGACGGTCGGCGGGCTGGCCTGCTTGAACCACTTGATGAGGATTTCCCGATAATCGGATGGCGTTCCCCTTGGGCTGTAGGCGCCGCGGCCGGCGAGGTTGAACCTGGCCGCCTTTTCGCCAAGGCGGTCCGTGATGAACTTTGTTTCAAGGGGTTCAAGCAGGTTGAGGTAGAAGTCGCGCCAGTTGTGCTGGCTGGATTCAGGCGCGGCGATTTCGCAGGCGAGGTATGGGGGACGGGCGTTTTTGTCGGGGCCGTTCGGGAAAGCCTGCTGCTCCAGCCGCCGCTGAAGCGACGTCATGAGCGTCGTTTTTCCGACTCCGGTCGGTCCGATGACGAAAAACAGGGATGGTCCTGGTTTATGGTTGATGCCGCGCCAGAGCGCGCGGTCCACCGCGTCGAGATTCGGATGGCGCACCAGATAGCGTTCAAAATATTCCACCTTGCGCGCCGTTTCGGCCCGCAGGAGCGATTTCGGGAAGCCGTCGGTTGCAGGAGAGGAAGTCATTCGAGGGGTTTCAGGATATCGAGTTGGTCATGCCGAAAACGCGGCAGCCGGGTTGGCGGCTGGGGTTCGGACGTGGGGATTTCCGGCGGTTCGGGAGCGGTTGGCTTTTGCCTGGGGTTGGCCTGGCTGCGTTGCCGCGTGAGGAGTTCCTTTTCGGTTTTCTCAGTTTCACGCAGGAACGCCGCCAATTGTGCGGCCGTGATTCGGACGTGACGTTGACGGTCGGAAAGGCGTTTGCGGATTTCGGCGGTGGCGAGCTGAATTTCCCGTTCCGTCCGGTTATGGAAAACCGAATGGAACTGACTTCGGCATTCGGTCCAGCTTCCGTCGATGAAACACCAGGCCCGCCCGGCGTCTTCCGGGTCATATCGCACGGGCAGTTTGCAGCCGATCAGGTCGGCGCGACCGAACTGAGCCGACCAATAGAAGATCGACTGGAGCTTGACCCCCCTTCCGCGCACGACGGTCGCTTCGCCGGACGGCGTGGTGGGCATCGTCATCATGAGAAAATCGGCGTCGTCGGCCACGACGCGATATTCCCGATGTCCGAAAGCGGCCATTCCCTGGGCAAACGCATCGGCGGGCGACTGCCCGAGCGCCGGGTGATGAATCCGGTCGTAGGTTTCGTAGGCGAACTTCATCAACAATGGCCAGAGCGCTTCCATCGTCCAGGCGGCCTGCCGCCGGGGCGCGAACTTGCCGGTGGCAAGCCGGAGATTTTCAACGCCTCCCTGAGTGTTCCCGATCAGGGTATTGATAAAGC
>JAAFHI010000551.1 GCA_013298335.1 Actinomycetota bacterium | reverse complement strand
ACCTGCTTGCGCTCCCTCCCGCCGACGTTCAGTATTCGCGGTTTGAGGATTTTCATCCTTCATCCCTCATCCTTCATCCTTCCGGAGTGGTTATGGCGGTCAAGAAAGTCGGGATGGTCAGCCTCGGCTGTCCGAAAAATCTGGTGGACAGCGAAGTCATGCTCGGTCTCGCCGCGAGTCAGGGCTACGAGTTGACGAGCGACGCGTCCGAAGCCGACGTTCTGGTCGTCAACACCTGCGGATTCATCGACGCCGCCAAGCAGGAATCGGTCGAAACGATTCTTGAAATGGCCGCGCTCAAGGAGCAGGCCGTCGGGCGCAAACTGATCGTCGCGGGCTGCCTCGTCGAGCGTTATCGGGATGAACTCAAAAAGGAAATTCCCGAGATCGACGCCTTCGTCGGCACGAACGAACTCGAAAACATCGGTCGCCTGCTCGAAAACACCGCCGACGCCGTGCCGCGCAATCCGGTCGAACTCCGCCGCAAGGGCACAAAGCTGCCGGTGATGGAAACGCCCGAGCGCGAAGCCGGAATCCCTTCTGCTGCATATCTTTACAGCGATTCGACGCCGCGCCTGCGGACGACCCCGAAGCACTACGCCTACCTGAAAATCGCGGAAGGCTGCGACCACCCCTGCGCGTTCTGCTCGATTCCGCTGATGCGCGGCAACCTCCGCAGCCGCCGCGCGGGCTCGATTCTTCAGGAAGCCCAGCGCCTCGCTGCGGAGGGCGTCAAGGAACTGATTCTCATCGGGCAGGACACGACGAGCTACGGCGAGGATCTGGGTTTGAAAAACGGGCTGGCCGACCTGCTCCGCGGACTGGCCGAAGTTGAGGGCATCGAGTGGGTGCGGTTTTTGTACAGTTACCCGACGCGCCTGAACGACGCCATCCTCGACGCCATCGCGAGCAATCCGAAACTGTGTCCCTACGTCGACATTCCGCTTCAGCACGCCAGCACCAACATGCTCCACGCGATGCGGCGGCCCGGTTCGCGCGATTTCCTCGAAAAGATGGTCCGGCGCGTCCGCGAGCGCGTGCCCGACATCACCCTCCGGACGACCTTCATCGTCGGCTATCCCGGTGAAACGGAAGAGGATTTCAACGTTCTGCTCGATTTCTGCCAGGAAATGGAATTCGACTGGGTCGGCGCGTTTACCTACTCGGACGAGGAAAACACCCCGGCCTACGATTTGACCGCGAAAGTTCCGGCCCGCACCGCCGAAGCGCGCCGCCGCAAGCTGATGAAGTTGCAGGAACGGATTTCAAAACGCCGGATCAAGCGGTTCAAGGGCCGTACGGTGGACGTCATTTTCGAAGGCGCGTCTGACGAAAGTGACCTCATCTGGCAGGGCCGGATGCAGACGCAGGCCCCCGGCATCGACGGGCACGTTCTCATCACTGACGCGCCGGAAGGCTTTACCGAGCCGGAAATCGGGCAGATCGTGAAGGTCGAAATCACCGAAACGCACGTTCACGACGTGGTCGGGCGGATTGTCGGATAATTGAAAGTGATCAGGCTTCCCCGATTTTGTTGTTTTGAAGTAACCGAATCGCTTCCAGTTCGCGCAAATGAAGCTGATCTTTTTCCCGGTTGGCCGTCCGTTTTGCCGCCAGAAGATGATCAAGGGAAATAATCCGGCAGGTCACTCCGAAGATTTCAGCGGTTTCGGCGGCGCCGGCAATGACTTCATACTCGCCGACCCCCGGAACTTCTCCGAGAAGGTCAATATCTCCAAGATCAGTGTCCAAAGTGAAGTTCAATCCGTCCCGAAGGGTGGATTCATCCCAGATGAATGCCACGGGCGCGCCGATTGTCCGCAGACGGGGATTCAGCGGCTCAATGGCTCGGACGAGCGCCCGATAGTTTTCACGGGTACGCCGGTAGCACAAATCCAGATCGAAGGTCGCCCGTGAACTTCCGTGAATGGTGGCCGCAACGCCTCCGATAATCACGAAGGCGACCTGCTCACGGTCCAGAACCTGAAGAATTTCCGCCAGCTTGAGCATTTCACGAAGCCTTTATCTTTTTCCGCAACAACAAGCCCTGAATCGGCGCGAGTGAATCAATAGCGGATTGAAGACGGCGGACCCGCTCGTCGGGCGTGAGCATGAGATTGCGGGCGATCTGCGTCATATCCACGCCGGTTTCCCGTTGGAAGATGACAGCCTGCCGGCGAACATTCTCCGGAATTGTGGCGAGCGGTTTCAACATCGGGCATTCCTTCCAAACTTTCCGGATTTTCGGCTCAAACAATCATCCGGCATTCGAACCCCGTCAAGCAAAAAGCCGAAACCGAGTTTTCATGAAAAAACTGTTCCCGTTTTTCCTCTTTCTTTTCTTCATTTTACCGGCGGGCTGCGGAAAACGGCCCACGACCGCGCCGTTGCGCGTGGCGGCGGCGTCCGATCTCGACCCGGCGCTGCGCGACATCGCGACCAAGTTCGAAAAGGAACGCGGCATCCCGGTCACGCTCAATTTCGGCTCGACCGGAACTATTGCAAAGCAGATCGAGCAGGGCGCGCCGGTGGACGTCTTTTTCGCGGCGAATGCGTCGTTCGTGGAAAACCTTGAAAAGAAAAGCCTTGTGCTGCCGGGATCATCCGCCGTCTACGGTTTCGGTCGCCTCGTCGTCTGGCAGCGCGACGACGCCAAATTTCACATTTCCACGCTGAACGACCTCGCCGACCCGCGCATCGCCCGGCTCGCCATCGCCAACCCGGAACACGCGCCCTACGGACAGGCCGCCCGCGAGGCGCTGCAAAAAGCCAATGTCTGGAATGCGGTCGAGAAGAAACTGGTCTTCGGCGAAAACGTCGGCGACACGCTGCAATTCGCCCGGACGGGCAACGCCGACGCGGCCATCGTCGGACGCTCGCAGGTCAGAACCCTCGGCGGCAAAACCGTTGAAATTGACCGAAATCTCTACACCCCGCTCGCGCAAACGCTCTGCATCCTCAAACGAACCACCCGCACAACTGACGCGAAAGCCTTTGCCGACTATGCTTTAAGCGAAACCGGCAAGCGCATCCTCCGGGATTACGGCATTGATCCGCGATAAGCCTGATCCAGATTGAAGGACGTCACGCGACGCCGTTCCACCGTCGGACGCGATTCACGCGGCGCGCGATCTTCGTCCGGTCTGAGGGGCGAAACACGTACTGCTCGACCTCGACCGTCACGTCGGATTCCTGCCCGAACACCCGCCGCAACGCCTCCAGCCGACCATTGCCCTCGAACGACACGTAATCGTTCGGCCCGATTTCGACAATCTTGATATTTGAAACCGAGGGAATGTACGCGGCGAGGTATTCCCTGGAAATCCGCCGCGTTTCGAGAACTTCGCTCTGGTGCGCCGCGACGGTTTCGGCGCGCTTGCTCACATCCTCGGCGGCGATGCCGCGATCCACCGGATGAATCGGACGAATCGTCCGCAGCGGGACGAAAACGAGGTCCGTGCCGGTCCGCTTGCGATGGATGTCGAGCACGACCTTCGCCAGCAGCGCGTCGCTTTCGTCCATCCGCGACACGTCCGACTTCTTGCGCGAGAGGTATTTGAAAAAGGCGGAAATGTCTTCCTTCAAACGCGCCATCGGCCAGACCTCCCGAAGTGTCAGGTTTCGGACTTGCAAATTTTCCCGTTGAGACCTGAAATTGTCGGACTCCGTCCAAAAGGTCAAGCACGAATGAAACAACGAAATCTGCTCGCACTCCTGCTCTGCGTACTTTTCGCCGTCACCGTCCCG
>JAAFHI010000069.1 GCA_013298335.1 Actinomycetota bacterium | reverse complement strand
CCCGGCCTCGCGCTCGCGGGTGCCCGCGACGGCTATTTCGAATGGAATCAGTCAGTTGACGTCGCAGAGACCATCCGCGCGGCGAACGCCGATCTACTCCTGGTCGGAATGGGATCGCCTCGCCAGGAACTCTGGCTGGCCGAATTCGGCCACCTCACCGGGGCGAAATTCGCGCTCGGCGTCGGCGGCGTCCTCGACATCCTCGCCGGACGCGCCCGCCGCGCCCCCCGCTGGATGCAGTACTGCGGACTGGAATGGTTCTACCGCCTCATCCGCGAACCCCGCCGCCTCTGGCGACGCTATCTCGTGGGGAACGTGAAGTTTGCGTGGCTGGTTGCGCGGAAAGTAGTTAGCAGCTAGCAGTTAGCGGTGAGCAGTGAGTGTGGGTGAGTTCGGTTTCCCCAGGGAGAAAGAAAATCGGCGTTTCCCACTAACTGCTAACCACTGACTGCTAACTACTTCCCATACAGGCTCAACGTATCCCGCAGCATCGCCGCCGCCGTGCCGGTTGGGCCCTGACCGAGATTGAGGGCGACCATCCGTCCGAAAATGTCGCTTTCGTAGACGATCCCGGATTCCTTGCGACCGAGGCGCGAAAACGGGTGTTCCGCCGGGACTGCCGTCGGGGCCACGCTCAGGGCGAAGCGCCCGTCGGGGCCGGGTTCGGCCTTGCAGAGCAGAATCAGCGCGCCGCCGTTCGCCGACGCGGCTTCGATATCGGCCACCGTCACGCCGGTGATGCCCGTGACCGACATTTCGGAGAGCTTCGTCGGCTGGCGCAGGACGGCGTTTGCGAGAATGAGAAGTTTGTTCGCGGCGTCCCACCCCTCGACGTCGAGCGTCGGGTCGGGTTCGGCGACGCCGATGCGCTGGGCTTCGGCGAGCGCTTCATCGTAGGTTTTCCCCTCCCGCATCATCGTCAGCATCACCTGGGTCGTCCCGTTGAGGACGGCTTCAATACTCTTGATTTCGCCGCCCGCGAGGTCGCGCCAGCCGATGTTGACGCTCGGCAGCGCGCTCGCCACCGCGCCGCTGAACCGGAGCGCCGGTTTCGTCCGGTCGCCGTTCCAGTCGCTCGACGCGGCGAGTTCATCGAACGCCGTCACGAGCGCGCCCTTGCTCGCCATCACCACGTTCATGCCACGCCGAAACGCGGCCCGGACGAGGTCCAGCCCCGGCTGGCCGGTTTCAATGTCGGTTGGCGTCGCCTCCAGTAAAAGATCGGCGTCGGTGGTTTCGACCATTTCGAGCAGATTCCCGCCCGGACGCCCGACGCCCGGCAGGTTCGCCACCCCGCGACGTTCGTTTTTAAGGGCGACGATGGCGGCGATGTCGAGTCCGTCGGGCGAAATGGCCGTCCCGGAGGAATCGCCGACGCCGACGAACTTCAATTCAACGCCGTACTGCTCGCGCAGCCGCGCCTCGCGCGCGGGAAGGATTTCCAGAAAGGTCCGACCGATGTTGCCGAGACCGGTGAGAAGGCAGCGAATGGTTTTCATCTGTAATTTTCGATTGAAGAGTGAAGATTTTCGATTGTGGGGAAGCGTCTTTATTTCTCTCCGCCAACATCCGCCTGCGGCGAGTTGAGTTCCGCGAGAACCTGAAGCGCGAGATATCCGTCGCCCTTCCCGAATCCCCGATTGTGTTCCGACAGATTTTGGTCGGCGGTGACATCCTCGAATTTTTCAACTTCCATGATGGATGTCGCGTCCTCCGACAGTTCCACCCGGATTTCAAGGAAGTCGCCGGTTTCCGTGAGAATCAGAAATTCCATCAGGAATTCATGCCCCGGCCAGTCGCCGGAAGCATCACCAATGACAATGAGCCGGTCGGGATTGATTTCATAATCGCGCAAAAGCCGCTGAAGCGGGGCGGGCAACCCCTTTTCCCGCCAGTGCCGCGCCGTTTCGAGCAAAAGGTTTCTCGATTCTGCATTCCCCCGCTGTACGTTTTGCTGATGTGCCACTGAGAACCTTCTCGAACCCGGTTTGAAAATCGAAAATCGTCACGCTTCAATCGAAAATATCCCCGACTGGCACGCGCCAGCCGGGTAACGCCGGTTCGGCGTCGGCGAGATCGCCAACTCGGTACTCCGTCGGCGTATCGGGTGCGTCGGCGCGATACACGCGGATGACCTTTCCGCGTAAAACGTCCACGTCCCAGACCACCAGCGTACCGGCGGCGAAGTAATCCGCGCGTTTCGCGGCCATCGCGTCCTCGGCCTGCTTGCCGTAGTCGAATTTGCTCCGCACTTCGACCGCGAACGTCGGCGCGCCTTCGATGAAATCGCCCGCCTCGGCGTCGCTCCAGTCAATCGGACCGGTATGAAACGCGGCGTCCGGGCTGAACGCGGTCCGGCCGGGCAGCGTCACCGCGAAGCCGACGTTGTCGCCGAACGCCTCTCCGCGCCGGGTCGCCCGCTCGTAGTCGCACAGGGCAATCAGGATTTTCTTGCTGACCCGCCCCGGTTTTCGGCCCGTCGGCGACATGCGGACGATTCCTCCGTTGACGATTTCCGCTTTCTCATCAATGCGATACAGGGCATTCAACGCGGTTTCGATTTGGGGCGTCATGGTCATCCCTCCGGAAACGTTTTGACCAGTCGGGCGCTCATCCGTGATTTGAAGTATGTTTTACCGACCCGATCGACGATTTCAAAAGTATCGTCCCGCCACGCGCCACGCCACAAGTCGAAGTGAACCGTCAACCATAGTTGATTCTTCACAATCGATTCGGTCCCGAGGAGATTTTTTCGCCGGTCAAAAAACCGGACTTCCGCTTCCGTTCCCCATCCGCCACGCCGGTACGTGATAAATACCTTTGCCATCAACTGGTTGCCGGGATGTTGCCGCGACGCTTTTTTGTATTCACGAACGTGCCGGAATCCGGCTTCGCGGGTGGCCTGGGCGGCGGCGCGGACCGGGGCCGGATCAACGTGAAAGTATTCCGCCAGCTCGATCAGCGAAATTTCAGCCAGCCGGAGGGCAATTTCGTTCTGCTCGGCTTTTGAAGCCGCCATAAAAACCGCAAGGTCAAAATCATCCCGGCAGATTTCCCAGAAACCACCACTCCAGACGGCTTTCGGTGGCGTTTTTCGCGAGCCGAGTTTGATGATGAGCTTCGAAACGTCTCCGGCCCGCCAGTTTTTGCCGAGTTTTCCGCAAAAGACATTCCGGATGTTTTCGAAACACTGCTCTGTGTAGAGCAATTCCTTGACTGAGCGGTTTTCAAGAGTCAGTTGGATGTCGCGGAGTGGCATTCTTTCAAATCCGGTACTGAAAAAATCAAAAATTCCTCACCGCTTTCCTTTTTCATACGCCACGCCGAGCGCCCTGGGCGGGGTCGAGCGCCCGATGAACCCGGCGAGGACGATCATCGTGAAGATGTAGGGCACGATCTGAATGAACTGGGTCGGAATTTTTCCGACGCCCTGAAGCCGGATTTGAACCGCGTCCATGAAACCGAAGAGCAGGCAGGCGACGAGAACGCGCGTCGGCATCCAGTTGCCGAAAATCAGCGCGGCAAGCGCGATGTAGCCGCGTCCGGCGGTCATGTTCCGCGTGTAGAGCGAGTTTTGTCCGATGGAAAGATAGACGCCGCCGAGCGCGGCGAGTCCGCCGGAGATCAGCACGCTCGCGTACCGGATGCGCGAAACGCTGACGCCCGCCGTGTCGGCGGCTTCCGGCGTTTCCCCGACCGCGCGGATGCGCAGCCCGAAACTGGTTTTAAAAAGAACGAAATACGTTATCGGGACGGCGAGCAGCGCGACAATAATCGGCAGGTTCGGGAGCGTCTGCGACTGCTGGAGCGACGGCGTCGAACCGGTGGATTCGAAAAACGCGCCCGAGAGCAGCGGCGGCACGCCGAGCATTAAGATATTGATGGCCGTTCCGACCACAACCTGATCGGCCTTGCATGCGATGCAGCAGAAGGCGTGCAGTCCGGCGACCGCGATGCCCGCGGCAATGCCCGCGACGAGGCCGATCCACGGGTTGCCGGTGAAATGGGTCACCGCGGCGGCGGTGAAGGCCCCGGCCAGCATGATGCCTTCGAGCGCCATGTTGATGACGCCGCTCTTTTCCGAATACATCCCGCCGAGCGCGGCCAGAATCAGCGGCGTCGAAAGCCGCAGGGTCGAAGCGAGCAATGAAAAGACGAGCGAATCCGTCACGGGACGTGGATACCTTTCAGGCGCATCCCGGCCTCGCAAACGGTCGCGGATGCAGTCGAATGACAAAAACAGGTGCGGCAAGAGTAACGGATTTTGTTAGTTTCGGGCTATTTTCGGTCCACGAAAATCAAATCAAATCCGTAAGTGACTGAAAATGAACGAAAAATCTGAAAACCGTGGTTGTGGCACGCAAGTTGTCTTGTGTAATGCGTTCATTCGGAAATACGGTCGCATCCAAACTCTGGGGAGTATCGTGCGGGGTCTGCCTACGGTCTTGTGATGCGGCCTTTCCGTGTGCGGCGGTCAATTTAGTAGTCAGCAGTCAGTGGCCAGCAGTCAGTTGAGGCCCGGCATTTCTCAGAAGTCAGTCGCCAGCGGTCAGCATTCAGTGAAGACCGGGCGTTTATGACCAGCCAATCCTCGGCGGTCAGTGGTCAGTGGTCAGCGGCCAGCAGTCAGTCGCGACCCACCAAAAATTCTCAATTCTGCATTCTCAATTCTCAATTTCTACTTGGCGGCCCACGTGATTTCGAGTGCGGCCCGCGTCGCCTTGGTCACGTCCAGCTCGACCGTCAGCGTGAAGTTGTTTTCAGCGCTCGGCAGGGCCGTGATTTTCGCGGTGTAGGCCTTGTCGGGTTTTCCGAGCTTGACCGTCACGGTCTGACGCGGCAGGGATTCCTGAAGCGACGACAGCGTCGTGCCCCCGGAAACCACGTCGAAATAGGGTCCTTGCCAGTAAATCGTGTACTTGCCGGGGTTGACCTGCTCCTGCCAGCGGGCGGTGCCCTTCAGCGGCACGACCCACTCGGCCACGATCTGCACGTCCTGCGACGTTCCGGCCTTCGGTTCGACCAGAATCTCGGCGGTGAATCCGTTGGCGGCGCTCGGGTTGACCGAAATCCGGGCCTGCGCGTTCTGTGAAACTTTCGAGAGTTTGAAGGCTGCGTTCTGGAGCGGCAGCGAGCCGTTCAGCGTAACCGTCGGAGAAATCGGATTTTCGCTGTTGAGCAGGTTGCTGGTGACCTGATCCTTTTGAAGCCGGATGCGAAACGGGCTGCCGACGCGCAGCGTGTAGTTCATCGAGCCGCGCAGCGGCGAGGCCGGGGCGAGGCGGATGTTCAATTCTTCCAGGCGTTTGGCGGATTGCGTATCGCCCGGCAGGGCGGCGGCGATGCGGGCGTAGGCGGCCTGGGCCGTCCGGAAATCGCGTGACTTGTAGGCTGTTTCCGCCGTGTCGCGTTCCAGTTCGGCGGCGGCGGCGGCTTTTCCGCGCGTCGCGGCGGCGTTGTTCGGGTCGAGCGCGAGCGCGTCGCCGTAGGCTTTCGCCGCGCCCGGAAAGTCTTTTGCCTGCCGCAGTTTATCGCCGGTCTGGACGAGTTCGGCGACCTGGTACTTGCGGCTTTCTTCAAGCGCCTTCGCATTGTTCGGGTCGATTTCGAGGACCCGGTTGTAGGCCACGCGGGCCTCGGAGGGGTTTGCCGTCGTCTGCTTGAACGCCAGCCCGAGCAGCGCCATCACGAGCGAGGCGCGCGTCGCCGGGGCGGAAACCATCTTTTCGGAACGCTCGAGACTGGCGACCGCCTGCGCCCAGTCGTCCCGCTTGACCGCGGAATCTCCCTGTATTTTCAACTGTTTCGCGGCGCGGCGCCGGGCGTTTTCATTCGCCGGGTCGGCGCTGAGAATCTTGTCGTAGTTGACAATCGCGTCGGCGGAGTTGCCGTCCCGTTCGAACTGCCCCGCCGAAACGAACCAGAGCACTTCCTGCTTCCGCTGCTGGAGACTGGCCGTCAGTTCGGGTTTCGATTTTCCGACTTTCAGCCCCTCTTCGAAAAACATCTGGGCCGAGGCGTAGTCTTCCTTCAGCAGCAGCCGGTTGCCTTCTTCAAGATAGAAGGCGGCGGATTTCCCGAGCGGCATCATCACGCCGGACGGCGTCCGCGTCGCGGTCGGTCGTCTGACCACCGGCGGCGTCCGCTTGCCCGTGCCGGTGGGTGTCGTCGGCGTGGTCGGCGCCCCGTCATCGCGGCGACCGATCTGCGGCGCGGCGAAGATTCCGACCGACGAGGCGGCAATCAGCGCCGCGGTCAGAAGCATTCGGTTCTTTTTGGCTGAAACGGTCAAAACGAGGTGCGTCATAACGATTCGTCGAACGAAGCAGCACCTGCCCGGTTTCGCCCGAAAGCGACGGCAGGCGGCGGATGGAGGGAATTACTGGGACTTCACGCAGCGGAATCCCAGTTCCTTCACCTTGAGGTCGAAAGGAACCCAGTTGCGGAACGTCGTGGTGGAACGCTTGGGAGTTTCGTTGAATGCGCCACCGCGAATGACGATCTGCTTCTTGCCGGTGCTGTCCGGCGCGATCGGCTCCGTGCTGCCGGGATAGGGCGCGGCCTCGGAAGCCGTCCATTCCCAGACATTTCCGGCCATGTCGAGGACCCCGAACGGACTCGCGCCCGCCGGATTGGCCCCGACCCGGACCGGCCCGTCGATACCCGACGGCTTGATGTTCATCCGGCTGAAATCCTGCTCGTTGCCCCACGGGAACAGCGCGGGCGTCCGGCCATGCGCCGCGGCTTCCCATTCCTCTTCGGTCGGCAGGCGCTTGCCCGCCCACTTCGCGTAGGCTTCGGCATCGTCAAATGACACGCCGGTGACCGGAAAATATTCGGTTCCCGGCTTGATCTGGCCGTTCACCCACGACGTCGCCGGGGCGTGGCCGGTGGCATCGACGAATTTCTTGTACTCGGCGTTCGTCACTTCCGTCTTGTCGATGTAGAACGCCTGGAGCGTGACCGGGTGCTGCGGCTTTTCGTACTTGTCGAGCAGATCGCCGTCATTTCGTCCGATCATGTATTCGCCGCCCGGAATCGCAATCATGTCGGCGGGAGCGACCGGCGCGGGCGGCGGGGTGGTTCCAGTCGGATCGGTCGGGTCAGTCGGATTCGTCTTGACCGGTTCCGGTACGGGTTTGGGCTTCGCGAATCGCTGGTAGGCGACGAATCCGATGCCGCCGAGCAGCAGAAACAGGACCCCGACGCCCGCCAGCAGACCGAGAATGAGCGGCGTTTTCGATTTTTTGGGCTGGCCGCTCGCGACCGGCGTCGGTGCTGCGAACAAATCAACCGGCGGTTTCGTGGACGGGGCCGCTTCGGTTGCCCGTGACTGTCCCATCGGACGCGGCGTCCCGCCGGGCGGGGCGATGGGCCGGAACGGCTGCGCCGCGACTTCCGGCGGGAGGCCCGGCGCGGGATCGCTCCGCAGCGGCATGACGCCCGCAAAAGCCGACGGCGGTTCCATCGGTTGCGGCGGCGGCACGGCGGGTGAGACCACGGTCGGTGGAAACGGTGGCGGCACGGCGGCGTTGATCATGGTCGGCGGCACCACCGGCGGCGCGGGCGGCATGATCGGTGGCGGCACCGGCGCCGAAAAAACGGTCGGCGGGATGGCGGGGGGGCGGTTCGGGACGGTCGCCGGTTCGTTCGGATTGAAGGAAAACGGCGTGTTCGGGACCGTCGGCGGGGCCAGATCGTCCTGCCCGAGAAAGAGAATCGGTTCGTCGGGCGGGGGCAACATGACCGTCGGCGGCGCGACGAAGGGCTGCTCGTCTCCGAAAACCAGCGCCGGCGATGAGGTCTCGCCGAATCCGGTGGACGGGCCGCCGCCGAAAATGGCGGTCTGGCCTCCGACCGACGGGGTCGGCGGAGCCTGGGGCGGGGTCGGCGGCGCGCCGAAGATAAGGGGGTTCTCGTCCGTTGAATCCTTGAACGAGGGATTGGCGACCGTGGTGGTCATCCCGGATCTCGGCTTGTTCGGCTGGATGGCGATGGTTTGCTCGAAGGGCGAGACGACATCGCTCGACGCCGCTTCCGTCGAAGTCGGATCGTCGTCGAAGCGCAGGCCGCACCCTTTGCAAAAACGGGCGATGGTACGATTTTCAGTGCCGCATTCCGGACAGAACATAGGGACAACTCATCCAAGGTGGGCTGCTTTGCGCCGTTGGCGGTGCGGGGGCCGGCGAAAGCGCGTCTCTTTCTCTCTCAGTGGGTGCATTCAGCGACCGGTGGCGACCGTTAGTTGAAAAGGGATGTGGATTCGAGTCCGACAAAACACCCGACCTTGACCGCTCCCGCCGCTTTTTACTCTGAAATGCAATGGATACTAACACTTGGAAAAAGTGTCAGGCAAGGAACCGTCTTTTCCGGTCTTGCGGCGTTCTCCCGCCGATGGAACGCACCGTTGTCACCTTCGTTTCCCCGAATTGCGCTCGAAGACTCGCTTCATCCGAGGCGAACGACATGTTGCCCGCCTTTGTGGGCTTTCAATCCCGGCCCGGCCCGTTTTGCTGACCACTGACCGCTGACCGCTGACCACTGTCTTCACGTCTCCCGTCCGCTTTCGAGAACGAGGTTGTCAATGAGCCGGACGTGGCCGACCTGCGCCGCCACCGCCACCAGTACCGGCATTTCATCGGGAATCGTCTCGATCGGGTCGAGGTTTTCGGTATCCACGACCGAAACGTACTCGACCTGCACCAGCGGGTCCGTCTCGATGACCGTCCGGACCACCGCCGCCAAGGCCGCTGCGCTGCGTTCGCCCTGCGCGAAGCGTTCGAGCGCCCGTTCCAGCCCCAGGTGGACAATCGGCGCGGACTTCCGCTCGGCGTCGGTCATCAGAATGTTGCGTGACGACACGACCACGCCGTCCGGCTGACGCACCGTCGGGCAGATCACTACCTCGGTATCCATCGACAGATCGCGCACCATCCTTTTAATAATGATGGACTGCTGCGCGTCCTTCTGCCCGACGAAGGTGAAATCCGGCTGCACCACGTTGATGAGCTTGTTGACGATGGTCGTGATGCCCCGGAAATAGCTCGGCTGCGTGACCCCGCACAGCCGGCAGTCGAGCACGTCGGTCGTGACGTAGGTCAGGAAGTCTTCGGGATAGATTTCGTCCACGCTCGGCGCGAAAAGGTAGTCCACGCCCTTGTTGGCGATCATTTCAGCATCGCGCGCCAGGTCGCGGGGCGGAATTTCAAAGTCGCCGTTGGCGTGAAACTGAACCGGATTGAAGAAAATCGACACGACCACGATGTCGGCCATCTGCTGCGCCCGCCGAATCAGGCTCAGGTGGCCTTCGTGCAGGGCGGACATCGTGGGGACGAGCGCGATTTTCTTCCCGTCACGCTTGAGCTTTCTCGACAGCATGCGCATCCGGGGAATTCGGTTGATGATTTCCATAGTTCGGTCACTCGCTTTGAACGCGCGATTGTTGCACAGCTTTGGGGAAAGGATGAAGGATGAAG
>JAAFHI010000063.1 GCA_013298335.1 Actinomycetota bacterium | reverse complement strand
GCACACGATTTCGGCGAGCCGGTCGGTCGTGTGGGCAGGCGTCGGTCGCACGGGACGCATTTCGTACTCACGACGTTCGCGCCGCGCTCGGCGGCCTGCCACGCGGCTTCGCTGCCCGCGAGTCCGCCGCCGATGATGGTGATGACTGGTACGTTCGACATTGACGCAAGAACCTGTTCGGAGTGAAACTGCCGTTCCCTTCAATACTGAAGCGACGCGAACGGAATCGCCGATTGTAGAAACCGCTTCCCCCACAAGCAAGCGGCCGTTGCCGTAGTTGGCCGCCGGAGACGTGCATGAATCAGGAACGAAGAAAGTTCATCGGAAGTTTGGCGCTCGGACTGATGCTCGGCGGGCGGGTGTTCGGCCAGTCGGGCCGCGTCGGCGAAAAAAGCACTTCGGTCACGATCAACCTCATCGTGCAGGCCGAGGACACGCCGACCGACGTGCCCCAGCTTACCGCCGCCGATTTCGCCCTGTATGAAGCAGGAATCCAGCAGGACCTCGAAAGCGTCACGCATGATCCGTCGCCCGCGCTCATCGCGATGCTCGTGGACAACTCCGCCGGGTTTGTCGCCGAAACCGACGAAATGGAAGGCGCGGCGCGCGCGCTGATTCGCGAACTCTACAAGGGCGACAAGCTGATGATTATCGGCTACGGACGCGAACCGGAGATTCTGTGCGAGATGACCGACGACGCGGCCAAACTCGTCGCGGGCGCGAAACTCTTTCAGAAAAAGGGCCGCCCGCATCTCTACAACGCCCTGCTGGCGACCATCGAGGACGCCCTGCGTCCCGCGACGACCACGACCAAGCGGGTCATCATCCTCTTTACTGACGGCTTCGACGACGGCTCGGAAACCGGCTACGACAAGGCGCTCGCGGCGTTGCAGAGCGCGAACATCGTGGTCTACGCGATTCAGTTTCAGGATCGGACCTACGGAGCGCCCCGCGCCAAAAAACTCGGACCGAAACCGACCGAGGCGCTCCGCAACATCGTCGAAGGCACGGGCGGGCGCATCTTCAAGCCCGACGTGGCCGTTCAGGCGATGAAGCCCATTACCGAGGAAATCCGCAAACGGTGGTTCGAAGTTAAATACACCGATAAAGGGTCCGTCTCGGTGCTTGAACGCCGCCTGCTCGTTTCGCCGACGGATTCAAAAATCGTTTTGCGGACAAAAAAGAGCCAGCCGGGCAAACCGGTTTGATCAGGACCGTTCCTGAATGAAGCGGTCGAGGAGCGCATCCAGTACCCGCGCGCTTTCATTGAAGTATGCCGTGGTCGCACAAATCGCGGCTTCATCCTGCACGTACGGTCCGGCGGTCAGATCATCGCGTTCGTGGTCGAGCATTTCGGCAACGCTTTCGGGTGTCGCTTCAAGATGAAACTGAAGGCCGAGCACATGGTCCTTCCACGCGAACGCCTGATGCAGGCACGCGGCGGTCGTCGCCAGAAGTATCGCGCCGTCGGGCAGATCGAACGTGTCGCCGTGCCAGTGAAAGGCCGGGAAGACATCGTCCGCAAACCATCCCGCCTTTTTCGCAGCTTCGGTTGAATTCACCGGAAACCAGCCGATTTCCTTGTGTTCATGCGGATACACGCGCGCGCCGAGCACGCGGGCGATCAACTGCGAACCGAGACAGACGCCGAGCGTTTTCCTTCCCGCTTCAATTGCCTGCCCGATGAGTCGTTTTTCGCCGGTCAGCCACGGATGAATCGCATCATCGTCGGCGTTCATCGGCCCGCCGAGTACGACCAGTACATCGAAACTTTCAACATCGGGCAGCGCCTCTCCGGCATAGAGCTTCGAGACGGAAACGGAATGCCCGCGGCGCTCGGCCCAGTGCCCGATGCCCGCGAGGTTTTCGAACGGAACGTGTTGCAGGGAGTGGATTCTCACGACTGATTCTCCTCAAGCGAACCATCCGGGATTGATTGAGCGGCTCCGCCGCCTGATGTGCGGAATGGCTCTGCCTTTCCGCACACGGCCCCTTTAGAGCGGTTTTCAAATGAATGCGTCTTTTAAGGCACACCTTCGGCGTGCCTTCAGATACGCACTCAGGCAAATCATGACTTCGGTCAGGCCGCCGACGGCAAAGCTACCTTTTTGAACCCACGGCAAGGGCGGCGGGGCGACTTTGAGTGAGTCGATCCGCCATCGTATTTGCTCAACATTCAATATCCCCATCATATGCCAGGCTCGGTTCGGCTCAGTCGTATTCTTCAACAACCACGGTTGCATCAAGAGCGGCGGCTATTTCACTCGCTTTTTTGTGCTCCATTTCATCTGTTCCGAGTGAAACGATAGAACCGTTTTGGAAACGAAAGGCAGGCCAGTACTCACCATTTTCAGAAGGCCATACTGCCCCATTGTTCAGTTTGACCCTGATCGGGGTACCGTCCCCGGGGTTTCTCCCCATGAGAAATTCACGACTTATCGCCAATGAATCACTTTCGAGGTAGGCATGCCATTCTTCAATCGAGATGCCGCCATCCGCTCCTGAACCGGCAACGGGTTTACGGGTAATCCGAAAGTAATTCCAATCAATTGACATCAACGTTTCTGAACCACGTTTTTCACGATGGGGGGTTGAGCGGCGTCCAGGCTGGCTTCCTCGAACGCCGCCCTGACCATTCTTCAAACTACTTCGCCAGACTCACCGCGTACTTCGGCGGGACGACCGCGCGGCTCAGATCGGGAACGTCGTTCATCACCGGGATGACGATGTTTCCGGCTTCTTCCATGTCGAGCACGATCGAGAAATTCGACAGCGACGTTTTGGCCTTCTTGCCGTCGGCATGCCACAGATCGAGCGTCTTTTCCTTCACCGGCTTGCCCTGATAGCGGAACTTGATGACGGCGGCCTGCGGTTCCGACTCGCCGGTCTTCACCCGGACGACGATGCGCGACAGCAATTCGGTTTCCGAGCCGTATTCGAGAATGCCGACGATCTGGGGGTCCTTTTCGAATTCGGGAATGCGCAGCGCGGCGGTGAATGCGTTGAAGCCGACGAACCGGTTGTAGGCATTGCCCGCGTTCGGGACCGACACCTGACCGAGTTCGCTCGTCGAGGAGAAAACCTTCTTCCCGGTTTGCAGATTGAAGTAGATGTCGGAATTGAGCGCGCCGCAGCAGCCGTAGCGGGTCACCTTGTAGAACCGGTCGGCCAGCGCGCCGGTGTCGCCTTCCTGCGTGAACGTCCAGATCGGTTTCGTCGGACTCAGTTCGGGACCGATCCAGGCTTCGACCTTGACCGTTCCCTGCTCGCCTTCCGCGTTGAGGTTGCGTTCGATATTGAATTCTTCGAGGAGCAGCAGGCTTTGCCGGTCCTCGCCGCCCTCGGGATAGACGTCGGTCACCGTGAAACGACGGTTCACGGTCTTGACGATCTTGTTGCCGTCCTTGTCGGTTTCGGTTTTGACCGTGGAGGTGGCGGAGCGTTCGATGGTTTTTGAATTCTGGGCTGAAATGGGAAGGATGGTCGCGGCGAGAACCACCGCAGCCAAAGCGATGTGGCGGGACTTCAACATTGAAATCACTCCGAACAAAGGATGTTCCCGGACGGTGCGTCGGGAATGCGGCGAGACTACCGGAACCGGAAGCGGTTGCGGAATGCGGAAAACGCGGCACGGAGAACATTTCCTCCGTGCCGCGTTTTCCTTGGGGAGACAGCCCTCCCTTACGGTCAGGCTGCTGTTTGGGATTGCCGTTCATTCAGCGGATGGCGAACGCCGAGAGTTCCTTCGGGTTGCGCAGATTGAAGACGCGGCCCGCGCCGTCGTCCACGCGGTAGTCGGGGTCCTTGTCCTTGAACATGATCTGCCGCTCGCCCTGGCCGGTGAGCATGTTCACGCCGATGATGCCGACGCCCTTGTCCTTGTCGTCCTTGATGTCGGTCAGGACGTAGGTGTAGGCCCCGGACTGTTTCGTCGCGGTGTAGCGCCGGGTCACTTCCCGCTCGTAGGACGACATCAGGCTGATGAACTGGTCGTTGGCCCGGCGCGCCTGCCAGTAATCGCCGCGGCTGTAGGCGTTGCTTTCATTGGCCTGCGACAGCGTCGCGGCGGCCACGGTCAGCGCGGTCAGCACGAACACCTTCCAGCCCGACATGCCCGGCGCGGCGTATTGCGAGGACCACACGATCTGGCGCGACTTCGGGTCGAACGCGAGCAGGTGTTGCGCGCCGCGCACGACCGCCGTGCCGTTTTCCTCAAGCGTGATGGTCACGGGTTCATCGGTCGTGTCCGCGCCCTTCGAGCCGATCGCGCTCAGACCGCCGAAACCGAACTTGGCGACCTTCGCGGCGGTGCCCATCGCCCCCAGCTTGTACTTGAATTCGAGCTTCTGACGAAACACTTCCTTCGCCTTGCCGGTGCTCTGCGTGTCGAGACCGATGAGCGTCTTTTCATCGGCGAGAAGAATGAGATTCTGACCGGGGACGAAGGCCATGTTGGTGAGGCTGTTCTTCGCCCCGTCGTAGAACCAGATTTGCGAACCGCTCTTTTTATCCACCGCGACGACGCCGTGCGGCTTGCGCTGGGCAAATTCGCGTCTGCCGAAATCGTAGAACGTGCCGCCCAGCCGTCCGTAGATGACATCTCCTTTCACCTGCATCTCGGCAATCGCCCCGCCGAAATCCTTCGAGGTCCAGCGCACCGCGCCGGACGCGCGGTCGATGGCCCGCAACTGGCCTTTCGCCGACGTATAAATCACGTCGCCGTCAACCACGGCCTGGGCGTTGCCGCGCTTGATCTTGCCCTCGGTCACGTCGTAGACGACTTTCCAGAGCGGCTTGCCGTCGGCGAGCGAAAACCGGTGCAGCCCGGCATAGGTGAAGTAGACGGAATCCTCGTCGAAAAGAGGCGGCTGCGCGCCGCTCAGATCGTACTTGCCGGTCTGCTTGCCGTTGCGTTCCCCGGCGTAGAGTTCGACTTTTTCCTGATATTCCGCGTGCCACAGAAACTCGCCGCTGGTCAGCCGCAGCGCGGTCACGTCGAGTTTGTCCTTGGTCATGGCGTTCGACGCGGCGGTCAGAAACAGCGCCATGTCCTTTTCGTAGTTCGGCGCGAACGCCACCGTCGCGCCGGGCAACCGGTCGGTCTCCCACGCCGTCTTTCCGGTCACGACGTCGAGCGCGAACAATTTCGTTTTCTGCTGGAAACGGCCCGAGTTGTCGGCCACCAGCACCAGCGGCGTGCCGGTGACTTCGCGCACTTCCTCGGCCTCGATGCCGGACAGGTCGTCGCGCCGCCACACTTCGCGGCCCGTCTCGGGGTCGAGCTGATACAGGGCGGCTTTGGTTCCGACGAGCAGCGTGCCGAGACCGGTGACGGTGTACCATTGAATATCCTGCGTTGGTTTGTGCGTCCACAGGGCGGGAGTATCGGCGGCCACCCGCCACATGCGGCCACTCACGGCGATAAACGCAACCAACGTTACAATTGAAACCAGGCGAACGATGCGATTCATGAAATCCTCCGAGTTGAAAAAGAAGTCGGGTTCGTCCATAAAACGCAGGAACAACCGTACAAACAGGCCATGAACCCAGAAAAAAATATTTTCGTCCCGGAATCGGCCCTTGAAGTTGCGCCCGACCGCGAACCGGTGACCTATCTTTTAAAGAACGCACAGGCGGGCGACCGGGCCGCGCTCGATGAACTGTTGCCGCTGGTGTACGGCGAACTGCGCCGGCTGGCCGCGTCGCACCTCGCGCGCGAACGCGCCGACCACACGCTGCAACCGACGGCGCTGGTCCACGAGGCGTACCTGCGGATGGTCGATCAGCATTCGGCGGACTGGCGCAACCGGGCGCATTTTTTCGGGTTGGCGGCGGAGATGATGCGGCGGATACTGGTCAACCACGCAGTCAGCCGGAACGCGGCCAAGCGCGGCAGCGGGGAAACCCACATCGCACTGGATGAAGCGAACAGTTTTTCGAAAGCACGGGACGTGAATCTCGTACGGCTGGACGAGGCCCTGAAACGGCTCGCCGATCTCGATCCGGAGCAGGCCCGGATTGTCGAACTCAGGTTCTTCGCCGGGCTTTCCGTCGAGGAAGCCGCCGATGTGATGGAGATTTCCGATACGACGGTGAAGCGCAAGTGGCGCGCGGCCAAAGCCTGGCTTTTTTCGCAAATTGTGTGACCCCTTCGACCTTGAAGCACGGCAGCCCAAAAATGAAACGCAAAGACACAAAGGCGCAAAGGCACAAAGAAAAACACGCGTCGGCATGACTTCGTGTCTTTGTGCCTTCGTGTCTTCGTGTTCAGTTTTTTCCAATGAACACGGAACGCTGGCAGGAAATCAATCGCATCTTCGACGCGGCGGTGGAAATTCCGACCGAAGAACGCGGCGCGTTTCTGCGCGTGATCTGCGGCGGCGATGACGGCCTGCGGCGCGAGGTCGAGGCGATGCTGGTCGCGGATGCCGATGCCCAGAGTTTTCTCGAAGAATCGCCTCTGCGGGCGGCGACCGATGTCCCGACGCTCATTGGCGCAAACGACGCCATGCGGCGGACGCTGGATGTCGGCGATACGGTCGGGCGCTACCGGCTGGTCCGCGAAGTCGGACGCGGCGGCATGGGCGCGGTCTATCTGGCGGAGCGGGCCGACGGCGCGTTCAGCCAGCAGGTCGCGATCAAGGTCATTCAGCACGGTACGCCGACCGAGTTCATTCTTAACCGGTTCCGGCGCGAGCGGCAGATTCTCGCCAACCTGCGCCATCCAAATATCGTCCGGCTGCTCGACGGCGGCGCGACCCGGGACGACGCGCCGTACCTCGTGATGGAATATGTCGAAGGCCAGCCCATCGACATTTACTGCGTAACGCGGGACCTCTCGGTACGCGACCGCGTCGAACTCTTCCGCAAGGTCTGCGGCGCGGTGCAGTTCGCGCACCAGAATCTCGTGGTTCACCGTGATCTGAAGCCGTCGAACATTCTCGTGACCGACGACGGCACGCCGAAGCTGCTCGACTTCGGCATCGCGAAACTGCTCGATCCGGAAAACCCGTCCTCGAAAAGCGAAATGACCGCCATGCGCGCGATGACGCCGGAATACGCCAGCCCGGAGCAGATTTCGGGCGAGGCGATCACGACCGCGAGCGATGTCTATTCGCTGGCGGTCATTCTGTATCTGCTGCTCACGGGAAGACGGCCCTACCGCCTCAAGACGGGAAGGCTCGAAGAACTGCTGCTCGCCATTTCACAGGGCGATCCGGCCCCGCCGAGTTCGGCGACCGACGGCGCGCGGTCGAAAATCCTGCGGGGCGATCTCGACACGGTTCTGCTGACGGCGCTCAGAAAGGAACCGCAACGGCGCTATGCCTCGGTCGAGCAGTTTTCCGAAGACCTCCGCCGCTATCTCGTCGGGTTACCGATTCAGGCGCGCACCGACACGTTTTTCTACCGGACCGGGAAATTCATCCGGCGCAACAAAATCGGCGCGACGGCGGGAGCATTGTTGACGCTGTCGGTGCTGGCCGGAACGGGCGCGACTGCCTGGCAGGCGCGCGTGGCGCGGCTGGAGCGGATTCGCGCTGAAAAACGGTTCAACGATGTCAGAAAACTCGCGCGGACGGTGATGTTCGACTATCAGGACGCCATCGCGGCGCTTCCCGGCGCGATGCCCGCGCGCAAACGGCTGGTCAACGATTCACTCGAATACCTCGACAATCTCGCCCGCGAAGCCGCATCCGATCCTGACCTGCAACTTGAACTGGCCGAGGCGTACAACAAGGTCGGCGACATTCAGGGCAAGCCATACCGGTTCAATCTCGGCGACACGAAAGGCGCGCTGGCCAGTTACCGCAAGGCGAAGGATTTGTGCGAACAGCTCGCGAAGTCAAATCCGGGCGACGCCGGCGTCCGGCGGGTGCTCAGCATTTCGCTCGAAAACGAAGCCAATGTACTGGTGCGGCAGCGGCAGACGACGCCCGCCCTCGTACTACTTGAACGGGCTCGCGACATCCGCAAGCGCCTGCTGGAAGAAGCGCCGGGCAACACCGAATACCGCCGCCTGTCGGCCAGCATCCACCTGAGTCTCGGCGACTGCGTGGTGTATTCCGGACCGGGACCGGGACAGCCGCTCGACATCTATTACCGGGCCGAGGAAATCCTCGAAAGCCTGCATCGAACCCTCCCGTCCGATGCCGAGGTTACGCGCCAGCTTGCGCAGGTGTATCAGAGAATCGGCAATTTCAGGCGGTACGCCCCGCAAAAGGACCTCATTCAATCCCTCGAATTCCATCGCCGGTCGCTCGAACTGCGTGAATGGCTGGCGGTCGAGCACCCGGAAAGCGCGCAGGCGCGGCGCGACGTGGCGGATGAACTGCTGATGCGTTCCTATGCCCTGCGCGAGGCGTCCGACCTGATTTCCGCACAGGCCGACTGCGAGCGCGCGGTGACCATGTTCGAAACCCTGACCGGAGCGGACCCGACAAACATCGAGCTTCAGCACGATCTGGCCTTTGCCTACGCCGCACTCTCCGCCGCCTGCAAGGACCGGAACAACCTTCCGTCAGCCATTCAGGCGAGCCGCCGGTCGGTCCTGATTCTCGAAAAGCTCGTGGCTGCGGATCCGACGAATGTCGAGAACGAACGCGATCTCCGGACCGGACGCGCCCTGCTGGCGGAAGTCCTGGGCGACACGCCGGAATCGCTCGATCTACTGCGCCAGGTCACGGCGTCGGAGACTCCCGAACCGCGGTTCGCCAACGGCTACCAGGCGCTGGCAGGCAAACTCGAACGGTTTGCGGAAAAGGCCCGCGGCGAGGAACGGGTTCGTTTTCTGCGCGAAGCCCGCGCCAACTATGCCCGGCTGCTGACGATCCTCGAACCGGAGAAGGACCCGTCCAAAATCGGCGAGCTTTATAAATTTGCCGCGGACGGTCTCGCCCGGTGCGACGCGGCGCTGGTTCGATAACCCTCTTTCGCGACTTTTCGAACAAAAATGCCGGCCTGACCGTTGAAACCGGTGAAAGCGACAATTTCACCGAAACGGAAACCACGCCGATGCCTCACGTCCATCGTCCGCGTCGTTCAGTCATTTTTCTCCTGTTTTTCTGTTTGTTCGCCACCATCGCCGTCGTACCGGCGCAGCAGCCGTCGCCGTTCGCACTCGAACGCACCGCCGCGAAGCAGTATCAGGCGAAGGACTTCCCGGCCTATCGAAAAACGCTCGAACAGGTACTGGAACTGCGCCCGAATCATCCGCGCATTCTCTACAATCTGGCCGGAGCCTGCGCGCTGACGGGCGATTCCGCCGGGGCGCTGAAGCGGCTCGGGCAGATTGCCGCAATGGGACTTTCCTTCCCCGCCGGGAAAGACGACGACTTTGCGACGATTGCGAAAACCGAGGCGTTTCAGGCGATTCTCAAACGGCTCGACGCCAATCGCGCGCCGACGACGCGCAGCAAAAAACTCTTTCAACTCGCCGATAAGGAACTGCTCACGGAAGGCATCGCCTACGACCCGGTCGAGAAGGTTCACTACATCGGGAGCGTCCACAAACGGAAAATTTTGAAAATCGCAGCGAACGGCACGGCAACCGACTTCTCGAAACCTGAAGACGGCCTGTGGGGCATGCTCGGCATGTCGGTGGACGCCAAACGGCGGCGACTCTGGGCGGCGAGCGCGGCGGTGCCCGAGATGGAAGGCTTTACCAAGGCGGACGACGGCGCGTCGGGGCTGTTCGAATACGATTTGAAAACCGGACGGCTGCTCAATGCGTACCGGTTGCCGCGCAACGGACCGCACGTGCTC
>JAAFHI010000671.1 GCA_013298335.1 Actinomycetota bacterium | reverse complement strand
CCCGGATTCTGCGGAGCGCATCGAAGCCATTGACCGCCGGCAGCATGACGTCCAGTACAATCAGCGCGTATCCGCCGGTCGGCCCGCGCTGCGCGCCCGACTCGCCGTCATGCACGACATCCAGCGAAAACCCCTCCGCCGTCAGATATTCCCCGACCAGTTCGCACAGTTCGGTGTCGTCATCCACCATCAGTATTTTTTCCATCGTTGTTCCGCTCCGAATCAGGACTGGAACGCTGATACCCGACGCCCGTTCTCAATTCAACCGGTTTGACAATTCTTTACATGGCGTTGACCGAAATTGACCACGGTCCGTCAAAACTCCGCGTATACATTCACGCAGCCGCCCATTTCACAAAAATTCGAGAACTGCATGAATCCCGCCATCGCCAAAACCATCGGCCTCTCCTCACTGCTTGTCATGGCCCTCTGCATCCTGATCGAGATGGGCTGGAATCGTTTCACCAATCGGGGCGTGTATCAGGTCAAGGAAACCTTCGCGAATCTGTTCATCCTCGTCGGCTTTCAGGTCGCCAAGGTCCTGCTGCGCGGATACCAGCTCTTCTGGCTGACGCTCGTCGGCGGCCTCGCGCCGTTCAGCCTGCCGCGCAACGGCTGGACCTTTCTCGCCGCGTTCATCCTGACGGATTTTCTCTATTACTGGCACCACCGGATCATGCATGAATGGCGGTTCTTCTGGGCGTTTCACGAAGTCCACCACTCGGCCACCAATCTGAATCTGACCACGAGTTACCGGTTGAACTGGTTCGGCGGACTGGTCGGGCTTTTCTTCTACCTGCCGCTGGTGCTGCTCGGATTCCCGCCCCTGTTCGTGGTCGGAAGCCTCGCCCTCGGCCTGCTCTACCAGTTTTTCCAACACACGGAAGCCATCCGCACGCTTGGCTTTCTCGAAGGCATCGTCAACACGCCGTCGGCGCACCGCGTCCATCACGCATCGAACGGTCCGTACCTCGACAAGAACTACGGCGGCGTCCTGATGATCTGGGACCGGATGTTCGGGACCTACGCGAAGGAAGAAGAAAAATGCGTGTACGGCATCACGACCGGCTTCGTGAGCAACAACCCCTTCACGCTGGTCCTGCATGGCTTTGTTGATTTCGCCAAGGGCGTTCGGACGCGCGGATGAACCGACAAAGCGTAACCATTCCGCCCGGCTGGCGCCCGGCCCTCAAGGTTTTTGAAAATTTGAACCGGCAATGAAAAGGCGCGGATGCGCCGCCAGATAATAGCCCCACCCGGAAGGGTGGGGTCGCGTCGTAGCCAATTTCAGAGCGTCGAAGACGCGACACGGATTGTGTCGCCGCGTTGCGGCTCGGCACTCCACCGTCACTCACCCCACCCTCACGGGTGGGGCTATTTTCTGACGGCGCATCCGCGCCTGTTCGGGATAATTTCAACCCATCGTTATGAACGGTTCATTTTTTCAAAGACCATACGGACAGGGCGAATGATGGTGGCGGATAAACCGACAAATCTTTACTCAGCCTGACCAAAGCTGACAGACAAACGCCCCGAACCTGTCGTCATATACGGGGAACGACGGAAACGCACCGCCGCTCGCACCTTCAAAAAACCGAATTGACTGGAAAGGGACCCAAACGATGAAAACGAAACTTCTCGCCGCCGCCTTCGCCGTGACCTTCGCCGCCACCGGATTGTTTGCCGGGGCCGCCTACGCCATCGGCCAGAATTCCGACAACCCGATGTTCCAGGCCATGCAACAGGGTCGCTTCGGACGCGGCTTCGGACGCCACAACTTCCGCGGAATGATCGCCCGCGAACTCAATCTCACCGCCGAACAAAAAGCCCAGATCGAACAGATCATCGAATCCGAAAAACCGAACATCAAACCACTCGTCCAGCAACTCGCCGAACACCGCCGCCAACTGAAAGCCCTCGGCACCGACGGCAATTTCAACGAAGCCCAGGTTCGGGTCGTCGCCCAGCAGCAGGGCCAGACGATGTCCGAAATGATCGTGGTCAAGGAACGCATCCAGTCGCGCATCTTCGCGGTGCTCACCCCCGAGCAGCGGACCAAGGCCACCCAGATGCGTGAACGCTTCGAACAGCGCATCCACGACGGTCTCGCCGAGCAGGGCTTCGCGACGGACAAAAAGTAGCCAGTAGCCAGTAGCCAGTAGTCAGTAGTCAGCAGTCAGTGGCCGGAACCGAACGGGAAACCGGGACCTTCCGACCACTGACCCTCCAAACCCCAACCCAATACCCAGCACCTAAAACCCAAACCCCACGTTTCAGGAGGAGCAACTCTCGTGAATTCAACCAGACTCGTCTCAAAAACCCTTATTCTGGCCCTTTTTCTGGCCGTAACGACCGGAATCGCCCTTGCGCAGCGCGGCGGCGGACGCCTCGGCGGAGGCGGAACGCGACCGGGCGGCGGTACTCGCCCGACGGCGGGAGCCGAACGCCCCGCACGCCCGACGGACACCACCGCCAAGGAAAGTGCCGCCGGTCCAAACGGTCGTACCCGCCGCCAGCCGACCGGCTCGCGCCTGAGCGAACAACAGAAACAGAATGTCCAGAAACTCCAATCCGATCTCACCAACATCAAGTCCGGCTCGCAGGTCACGCAACAACAAAAAGACGCATTGAAACAGTCTCTCACCACACTCGCCCAGGGCACGACCAAACCCAGCCAGCAAAGCATCGACAGCCTGACCAACCATCTTTCATCCGCGATGGCGGACGGCAATCTGAGCAATCAGGAGAAAGCGCAACTGGCGCAGGACGTCCAGGCCGTCTTCGACAGTGCGAACATCCCGCCAGCGGAGGTTCAGCAAGTCATCTCCGACGCGCAGTCCATTCTTCAGTCGTCGGGCGTGGACAAGGCAGACGTACAAACCGTCGTCACCGATCTCCAGAACATCGCCGCCGAAGCCAAAAAGAACGCCGGTACGCGGGTTCCCCGCCAGCCATAGGAGCGCCACGGTTTCGCCGGAATAACCGAATCGCCGCCGGTGTCCTTGAAACCCCGGCGGCGATTTTCTTTTTCTAAATCCGATCAAACCGGACTTGTACACTGTACACAATGACCGGAAGTGCTTTGCGGCTGTGCCGCCTGATGTGCGGAATGGCTCTGCCTTTCCGCCACCCGTTACCTACAAATCCCGCGAGGGGCTTTGCCCCGAGCGGATGTTTCGGGCTGAAGCCCTCAACCTTTTGGGG
>JAAFHI010001054.1 GCA_013298335.1 Actinomycetota bacterium | reverse complement strand
AAGCGGATTCTTACTGACCAACCTGGCCACGATCCCGAAAGGGACTACCCAGTCGTCCCAATATTCGGTTCAAGGGACGCCGAGCGCGACCACCGGTGTCACCCGAACCGGAAATGATTCCTTTTTCATGGATGAGTCCGGAATCCTCCGCCGGTCGGGCAGTTCCAGCATTCCCGCCAATTCGAACAGTTCGCCAATCGGCCAGTAACTCAACCTTGTTTCTCCAATGAACGACTACGCCAGGCAGGATCGCGGCACCCCGGACGCGTACCACGCCTATTACGCGGGCATGGACGCTTCCATGCGACAGAAAGTCGCCCTCACCACGGCCCACTTCCCGGTTCGTGGACGCATCGCCGACATGGGCTGCGGCTCCGGCAGCGGGACCTTCGACCTCGCGGCACTGTATGAATCCCTCGAACTGGTCGGCGTCGACATCAATCCGATGTCCATCGAGTACGCCACGGGACACTACCACCGCGACAATCTGCGCTTTCTCACCGGCGACATCGCCGACCCGGTCTTCGAAGCCGAATCGCTTGACGGCATCCTTGATTCCTCGGTGCTGCACCACGTCACAAGTTTCAACGGCTTCGACCCGCGCCACATCCAGCGCACCCTCGACAATCAGACGGCCCAGTTGAAAATCGGCGGCGTGATCATCATCCGTGACTTCGTCGTTCCGACGTGGCGCGACACGTTGCCGGAAGACCCGGTTCTGCTCGACCTGCCAACCGACGACGGCACCCCCGAAGGAACGATCAGGGAACTTTCGACCGCCGCGCTCTTCTCCGTCTTTGCCCGTGACTTCAGAAGCAGCGTCAATCCCGCCGAGGGCGTCTCCTTCGAACGCCTCGACTTGCCCGCGCCCGGCTTCGCCCGTTTCCGTCTCGCCGCGCGCGCCGCGACCGAATTCCTTTTACGTAAGGATTACCGCGACGACTGGGCAGCCGAGTTGCTTGAGGAATACACCTACTTCACGAAAGCCCGGTTCGAAGCCGAGTTTCGCGCGCGCGGGCTGCGAATCGTCTGTTCGACGCATTTGTGGAATCCGTGGATCGTCCGCAACCGGTATGAAGGGAAAGTCCGTCTTTTCCGGGCCAACGGGCGCCCGCTCGGATTTCCTCCGACCAACTACCTCATCGTCGGCGAACGCGTTGCACCCGACGAAGGGGTCCACCTCGTTGAACGCGCGACGGAAACCGTGGCTGTGCCTTCATTCCTCATTCACAAGGCTTTCCGCCACACGGCAACCAACGAAGTGTTCGAACTGATCGAACGCCCCAACCGTACCCTCGACATTCTCCCGTGGTTCGAAAGCGAGGACCGCCTCTTCGTCATTGCCAAAAAGGATTTTCCGCGCCCCGTCATCAACGCCGGGGCCGACGAACCACGCCTCGACGACGCTTTTTTCGCGGGCTACATCACCGAACCGCTCGCCGCCATCGTCGCCGAAAACGAGCCTCTCCAGGATTCCGTCAGACGGACCCTTGCCGAACGTGCCGGCATTCCGCAGACGGACATCCGTGAACAGGGCCAGCCAACGACCTACTTCACCTCACCCGGCGGCGTAAACGAATGCGTCACCGCCGTGACCGTCGAGATCGCGCCTTTTTTCGAACCGCGCGAAAGCCGCAACTACACCGCCTTCGCGGGCGCCGGCGACGTCCGCGCGCTCGATGCCCTGCAATCCCTGCGCGCCGCCCACGTCGGCGGCATGGTGGACGCCCGGCTCGAAATCAATATTTATCGGCTGCTGCTCGCTCGCGGACGCGGCGCCGGTGCCTGGATCGGCGATACCGTCGAATTGACCGCGCAGACGACTCCGGCCCCCGACCTCGCCGTCACCCTCAGACCGGCGATCCGCGAGGCCTTCGAGGAAATCCCGGCTGGCGCGACGACGTCCTACCTGACGGTGCGGCGGTCCCGCTTCGAGGAACGAAGCGCCGACGGCGGCGTGCTGGCCGAGAGAATGTTCGAATACCTCGTGCCGTCCGAGGCCAGCCGTCACACGGCGCTCGTCCTGCCGGTCATCTTCGACGGACGAGCCGTCTCCATCGGTCTTGAGGAACGCGACCTGCCGGTGGTTCAGCAATTCACCGGCT
>JAAFHI010000900.1 GCA_013298335.1 Actinomycetota bacterium | reverse complement strand
ACCTTGTTTGGCATCGCCACCCGCAACGGCGTCACGCTCATTACGCACTACCATCACCTGATGACGGAAGAAGGAATGACATTCGGGCGCACGTTGATTGTGCGCGGCGCAATGGAACGCCTGTCGCCGATCCTGATGACCGCATTGACGGCGGGACTGGGCCTGCTGCCGCTGGCGTTCAGCGTCGGCAAGCCGGGACGCGAGTTGGAGCAGCCGATGGCCGCGGTGATCGTCGGTGGGCTGTTTACGTCAACACTGCTCAATATGATCGTGCTGCCCGCGCTTTATTTGAAGTACGGGCGGCCAATGGCGACTGAGTACGACTCCCCATCGAATGGGGCTGGAAATCAAGCGGCGATTGGGAGCGATTGAAGCCCCGTTCGCATTTCGCCCTGACTTTGGCGACTGACCGGGTCGACCACCGAAACGGATGAGCCGCCTGAGTCCATTCGGCCACACGGGATGTGGATTCCGGACCACTCCCGCCTCTGTGATGAGAAATGAAGCCGGCAGCGAAACGGTCAACGTCCGACCCACCATCCAGGCCGCCTCAGAAACGAGATGTCGGATTCATTTCCGATTGACTCCGTACCACGGTACGAGGATTACAGTCGTTGTGACATCCCGTTCGGCGTGACCACGAAGGAATAAAACCCGTCCCGAACGGATACGTCCACATGAGGATGTCCTCAAAGCAGGATCGCCCCGTTCGGTCCTGCGCCGCGCCGAACGACGGCGCGAATTCAAACCACTCGCAAATCGGATACCCAAAGGACCAACCCCATGAAGAGAATCTCACTTTTCGCACTGACCGCCCTACTCGCGGTCGCCTTTTCGGTTTCAGTCCCGGCCGTCGGCCAGGAAATGAAACAGGAGATGAAGCCCGAAACCATCGTCATGATGGTGGCGAAGACCGCGGCCGACCACCTCGTCAAGGCCGACTACTACAAGAAGAAGGCGGCCGAATACCGCGCCGACGCGGATATGCACCGCGCGATGCTCGCCGAGTACAAGAAGAATTCCTACCAGCCGAAATCGTCGCTGGAAGCCGGGGACATCAAGAAAATGCGCCTCCACTGCGAGAAGTTCATTCATTCGGCGGACGCCATGGCCCGCGATGCAGATGAACTGGCGAAATACCATTCCCTGCGCGCGCGCGAACTCCGGGGGGAATGACCCCTGCCGGGCAGATTGCCTGAGTGAAAAAAAACCGCTGGACAAAAAAGCTCAACCGTTTCTATCGTGATATCCATCAGGAATTGACATCGCCTCCCATTCGCGCGCGCCATCGCCGTGACCGCCGCCATCGCGGTCTGGTTCACGGAACTCGCGTACATTGCGACCTGTTTGTTCGGATGCCACTCCCGCGCGGCGACGCCCCCGGCTGACGGTTTATGCGAGGAAAAAAGTCCCGCATTGCACCCGCGCCTGTTGCCGGAAGTCCGCCGAGGACAGCGCCTCCCATTCTTCCGACCATTCCCGGGACGACCGCCCCGACAGCGGCGAATTCTGTCCGCTGGCCGGCAAAAGCAGCCGGCTCGTGAATGAACGCGAAATCAAGGTGGATTCACCCGCGGCCAAACCGGTCTTCTTCCACCTCAACCTGATTCGTCGCCTTCCCGCCGCCCTACCGGTACGCTCCGGTCCAAGCCCCGAACGCAGAAGCGGCACGTATCTGCGACTCTGCGTTTTCCGATTTTAAATCCGTTGCCCTGGGTGTGCCCGACGCATCACCTCGCGTGAGGCGGGCGGTCGTTTGCCAATGAACGGCAATCCACCGTTCCCCGAAGTGATCATCCCGACGTGTCCGAAATCGAGCGCACACGGCGGACCGGCGATTCGTGAATGCATCTCACGACACCAGTCGCCTTATCGAATGAGACGCTCCCAGGCGCACCGGGCAACTGGATCAATGAGAAACCTGTCTGTAATACTCCTTCCGAAATGCATTTGCATTGAGGGTCGGGATTCAAAAAGTGCAAATGCTTTCCGATTGAGGCGGGATTGCTCAATTGTCACCCGATTCCTTCTCAAAACCGGTCAAACGGAGCTACCCGTCCCCCTGACTGGTAGCTTGAAATATGTAGATCGGGACAAGTTCAACCCGATTGATCCGCAGGGCATTGTGTCCAACCACCACCCCGCAGGACGCGGCGGCGCAGGTTGCCCAAAGCGGTGAAAGCAACCAACTCAATGTTGGATGAAGAAACCCGGCGGCGGCGGGAATAACGACGATCAGGTAAAGGGCCACCAGGAAAAGATTTTGTCGTAGGACGCGGCGGACCGATCTGGCCAATTCGATCGCCGTGGCGACCGATTGTGGGTCATCGTGGAGGAGAGTGACCTCTCCCACATCTCGGATCAGGGGGGCCGCCCCTAAAACCAAGCCAAAGAAGGAAGGGGTCATAAGACCGCGGCCAACGCTTCCGGCCCTTTGGTATGGAAGCTCTCGACGGG
>JAAFHI010000213.1 GCA_013298335.1 Actinomycetota bacterium | reverse complement strand
ATCCCGACCGTCGGTCTGGTTGTACCAGCCGGCCTTGGACTTCCAGTACCGCTGGTTCGAATAGACGATTTCGTCGAGGACGACGGTGCGTTCGACGCGACCCTTGACGGGGTGGACGGAGAAAAGAGTGCCGCTGAATTTCATGGTGTGCGTTCGCGACTGAGTAGTCCGTGAAGGGAAGGGAAGACCTGGCCGGATTTCGGGATAGGTCCCGCTGCATTCTATCCGGGGCGGATGACGTGGGTGAAGCGCCGAACTTTACAGGAGGGAGTGTTTCGATCCGGAGCCGCCGGTTCCATTGCCGGTCGTCGGAAAATAGGATGGGAGCGGGAGGTGGCGGCGTCAGTGTCGCGCATCGCCCCGAAGGGTCAAAACAAGAACGAAAGGAAAAAAGACCATGAAATTTGGACGACTCAACCGCGCTTTGCTCCAGGCGCGTCCATACGAACACAATCCGCTGAACCGGGCCGACCCGGCGAACATCGGGAAACGGTTCCGGGTCATCCGTCACGACCGGCAGCCGGAACTGGTCGGCCTCGTCGGAGAATGCGAATTCCCGTTGCCGGACCAGTTCCTCCAACTGAAATTCAGGGATGAAGCCGGAAAGTCGTTTTCAGGCTCCGCAGCCCTCGCCGATCTGGTCGAGGTCTGATTCACGGTTGCCAACCTGGCGACAAACAACGACGGCCCGAATGTTCCCGGTGGCATTCGGGCCGTCTTCATTGCCGGACTCAGGGGGTTCTTTTCTTTCGCTTTCCCGAGCGCGTCAGTTGGTCGCCGTCGAGCCGGGCCTTGACCTCGGCGAAAGTCGGGATGGCGGTCTGGATGACGCGGCCGTAAATCTTCTTCTCGGCCTTTTGACGAAATTCGACGGCTTTCAGGAACGCGCCTTCCTCGCCGTATTTCTCGATGGAAAAGGATGTTTTCCTGATCGCGTTCGGCTCCGGACTCCAGGTCACTTCAAAGACTGCCCCGGCCAGCACCGCGCCGTCCTTGAGTTTTGTCTGCCGGATCGTGCGCTGGACGCCGATGACGCCGGTGGTATTCCGGGTGTTGGACACGACGACGATCCGGTCGGTCCGGGGTTTGCCGAGCTGCTTTTCGAGATCGTTACGATGTCTGACGGCTTTTCTGAGCGCCTTCTCCTTGCCGCCGTTGTACATGTCGCTGAAGAACTTCGCGTGGATTTTCCGGTCAAAGCAGACCCGCACATACCAGCCGTGGGTGTGTTTGCCTTCGTGGTCGATGCGGCTGATTCCTTTATGGCCGCTGGATGCTCTGATCATTGTGGAATGCTCCAAATAAAAGAATGCGTCCGCCATCGCGGGATCGATCATCGCGGGCGAACAATCCGGTAATGCCTTGTATTACCCAACAGTATCACGCCTTATTATGTGGTGACGTGAATTTGTTCGCCAGATCTTTTGACTGGGTGATGCGTCGATGTGGCCGAGAGTTCCGGAAAATTCGGCTGGAGAATGTTTCGGCTGGAGCTTCCGGGAGGTTCGCCGAGGTTTTTGGAGAACGCGCCGCCCTCGCTGGCGCTCGGGCGGCTCATTCCGACCGTCGAGTTGTCACTATAAATAGCAACAATCTCCCCGTTGGTCGTCCTTCAGGCTCGATTTTCCGGTATTCGGCGAAACTCGCAACTGGAATAACCCCAAGGCTGGCGCCCAGTGCAATTACTCGGTGGCGGAAACGGTGGTTTCCCACCAATCCCGATTCAGGTCGGATTTGCCGGGGATGAAACGGGCTCGGCGCTGAATCGTGCCGAGCGTATGTTGCAGTTCTTCCAGTGGAATTGACTTCGACCATTCCCGCAGCAGGGTGGTTGTGCCGGTCAGACGGTCGGCATCGGGGACGGTCTGCGTGTAGACACGGCGGGCTTTTCGGTCGTCGGTCGCAAGAATCCACCCGCGCGAGGCGGCGATGGCGATGGACATTGCTTCGCCGTCGCCAATCGGTGTGGCGGCCGTATTGACGAACAGCCGGTATTCATCATCCGTCTCCAACTCGACGACGGAAAGAATCCGGCGGTCGATAAGCGGCTGCACGTCGATGGGTTCGAACTCTCCCGGATCGGATTCCGAAATCAGGTAGAGGCTTTCCTCCCGCACCGCCGTGGCGATACGTCCGGGAAGAAAATGATTTGTTTCGAGAACCGACTCCAGTTGTCCTCCGGCGGCGAGATTCAGAAGGACGCAGGTGTCGAGCAGAAGCGTGCGATCCGGCATTTGGCGGCTACCTCGCGGTGATGGAACGGGCGAGATCCACCTCGCCGTTCAGCAACCCTTCGTCACCGACGGCTGAACGTGATTTGAACTCGTCGACGAGCAGTCGGGCACGGGTACGGTCGGTTCGCAAATATTGCACCAGTTCCCCCTCACTGAGTTCCTCCTTTTCGTACGCGGTGATCGCCATCTCGATATACCGCTGCGGAAATCGTTCCCGCATTGCGGCGGTGCTCTCAATGCCGAGCGCGGCCTGGGCCTTCCGGGGTTTGAACCCTTTTGCGACCAGATTGTCCCACGTTCCCGAAGGAATTCGTCGGAGATCTTCAAGGCGCAGGATGATGGCCTGAACCGAGACCCGGAAATGGTCGGCCATCGTGCAGATCTGCGCGAGGGTAACGCCGGACGCGGATTGACGCTGCAAGTCGGAGAACCGACGGTTGACGCCCGACGCCGGCATCAGAAAGTGAGCGACGAAGGCATCGACGAATCGTTCTTCGGCGGCCGTGCGCACCCGTCCCTTGAGAAACGTCATCCCGGCTTCGTGACGGTTGACCAGAAAATGGCCGTATTCGTGGGCGAGCGTCCAGTTCTGACGTTCGCGCGGATGTTTGGAGTTGATGCCGATACAGGCGCCGAGGTCATCGACAAAGGCGAAGCATCCGGAAATGTTCGAGGGCATCGGGAAACAGAAAATCCGTATGCCGACCTCGGTCTCCAGCAGTTCGGCCAGATCATAAATCGGCCCGTCGTCGAGGTGCAGACGGTAGCGTTCCGCGACGGCGATTTCCTCGGCGGCCTGCTCCGGTGAAATTCCATCCATCACGTATTTCCGGTCATTGAGCGGCGTCGAGCGAACGTTGCAAAGCCGTTCGAGTTCACGGTAGTTGCGCGCCAGTTTCTCCAAATCCTCGGCGATTTGCATCTGTTCGAGGTTGAGCGCGGAATCTTCCGCCGGTTTGTCGGTCTTTCGGTAAAGACTTCTGAACAACACCGTGAAGCCGTCCGGGGAATCCTTGCGTCCCACGATGTCGGACACCTTCGCGCCGTACAGCCGGGCAAACTGAACCAGTTCGCGTTCATTCAGTCGCCGTTCGCCCTTCTCGACGGCAACGACGGTGGTGCGAGCCATGCCCATTTCCTCGGCGACGGCCTGTTGCGTCAGGCCGCGGGCGCGGCGGATTTCCTGGAGTCGAGCGCCGAGAACTCGGGGGTCGAGATCTTCCAGTACGGTCGGGTGCATTGTGTTTCCTCAAATCATGCGGCTTTGGCGAGGCCCTGTAGCTGACGGGAGCGGCCCGAGAAGGAATTCCACTCGGCGACATAGCTTCGATAGAGATCAAGCAGGGCGGTTTCGACTAGGTTCTCGTTCATCCCCAGAAAAAAAGTTAGTTCGTCAAAGATTTCACAAAGGCGGGGGAATTCCTGCACCATTGCGTTCCAGGGATCGGGCTGGCTGAGTGCTTCCGCGATGGCGCGAACCTGATACTCCATTTTCAGGCGTGACAGGGAAAGCTGTTTGGTCGGAGAGACAGCCTCGGACGTACAGTCAGTATCGTAAGTGTGACCGGGATCAAAATTGGACAGTCCGGCTACCTCTATGGAAAGACGTCGCAGGATGCAGGAGGTGCAGGTCCCGCATTGACTTTGGGCGTGTTGACGAAGCGGAAATCCGTCACAGGAAAACGTCTTTCCGATCAGATTGGCAAACCGGCGGATTTCAGGGGTGGCAACCATCTGACCTTTGGTTTGGAAAATAAAAGGGTTTGTAATTTCGAAAGGCTCGTCGGTAATTTTTTGTACCAGTTCGGCCATTCGGCGAAGAGTTCCCGGATGAACGGCGTGTGTGGCCAGTGCACCAACGTGCGTACCGTCATAGGGAAGATTGATGGCCCCGATCCCATTCTCGTAAAGACACAGACGGTTTAGCCCGGCGGACAAGGCGGTTACGACTCCGAGCGCCAGATGAAGAAATCCCCGAGTTCGCTGGGAGGTTTCCCTGGGCCCATTGCCCAAGGCCTCCTTCTTGAGGCTTGACCAGACCTGAATGAGCGTAAGGTCACGACCGGTTTGCCGGCGCAGTTCGTTGATTTGCGCTCGTTGCAGGTTGACCTGGCGGGAATTGGTTGAGCTTGCCACAAGAACGAATGGCTTACCCGGATTAGCGGAGAGTTGGTTGGCGAGCCCGGCAAATGAATCGAGGCCACCGCTGTAGAGGGCTACGATGCTTTGAGGATCGTAGTGAATGGGCAGAAACGGATTTTCATCCTGGCGACGCGCAACCGGTGGCGCGGGGACAAAGTGGAGGATCCACTCGTCGTCAGTCAGGAATTGAAGCAATTCAAGAATTTCGTACTTCCGAGCTTCCCAGAACTTCGGATCTTGAACCGGAATCTTGACGCCAAGACGACGACACCAGTGACGTTCCCGTCGGAAAAGTTGATCCGCGCAGTACACATAAAGCGCGATCTGAAGGAAATCGGTGAGTTTCTGTGAGACGTTGCACCGGAGTTTTTGCGCGATGACGAAGTCTTTTATCTCAAAGAGGGATTGGGGGCTATCGACTGAACTCGAGATACCACCTTTGATTGATAACTGAAGCGTCGGCGAGGAGTAAATTGGAAACTGCGTAATTTTCATGCACCCTTCCTTGTTCTTTTTTTCCGGTACGGTCAAAAGTCGGCCAAAGGTTTGTTCAGCGAATCAATCGAATTGATATCGACACCTTGTTTGCGACGGGTGGGCGGGAGTCGACAGGTTTGGTTTCTTCCGGTCAATACATTGGCAAGCCACTGGCGCGCTTTCTCGACGGTCCGGCCAAGCAGGGCTTTCTCCAAAATGGGATCAAGTTTGAATTGAGGGTCTCTGATCGCTCGTTCGCGCATCACGGAGAACAGTCTTCCTCGAATAATCCGTTCGTGAAACCGGTCGCATAGACCATCGAGAATAGCCTGATCGTGACAAGGTTCACTGGATCGGGTGAAGGCCGCGAAGGTTGCCGTCGCCGCGTCTTTTGCCAGCAGAAACGACTGAAGGTCAGTTGGATGGGAACGACTGAGCCGTTGAAGGTCCCGTTCAAACTGAATGCGGATTTCGCTGTTTCGGCCATTGCCGTATCGCGCATCAAGAACCGCACTCCGCAGGAATTGCCATATCTGTTTGATAACGGGTGCCAATAATTCTTCCTTGGTCGTTGTCGCGCAGGCCTTTTCCAGTATTTCGGCAATGCTCATCAAGTCTTGGCCTTCGATGATGCATTTGGCTGTTTTGCCCCAGTGCTTGCCGCGAAAACCTCTGTAGAAGCGATCCGAGTCCGGCATTACGACACCTCCGTTGATCCACCACATTCTCGATTCACGACGGGGCTGGTCCCCAACCGAGAAAAGGTTGCGCCATGAGTCCTGACTTTGTCAACTTTATTCTTTGATTTTTGAATAAAATGTCGGATTATGATTTTCCTTCACGATACCGCCTGAACAAAAACTCGACTGGCCGTCACCACATCGCCAAGCTTCACTTACCCGCTCGTTGACGGGTGTGCCCCCAATATAAAGGTGCAAGGTGGTCTCCAGGCGCGACGGACAGTCCGAACTGGTTGGAATGAATGGAAGTGTGAACTGCCGGCTGCGAATCAACGGCTGAGGATGATCGGGGGAGGTTCTTCGAGGCGACGTTGTCCGCCGTCGGGTGGGTTGGAATCTGATCCCCGAGCATTACTGTCGCCAATCGGCGGGAGGTCGCTCCGCGACAGAAGCGGGTGAAGCGAGCCGTTCTTTACCGGGAAGGGTCGCTTCGACAGAAACCATTTCCGAAGGAGACAGGCAATGCCGACCGAACCGACGAATAGGATGGACGACCTGCTGGTCAAAATCGCCGAGGACATCCCCAGGTTGAAAGCGGGGGTGTTCGATCTGGACGTCCGACTGAGCCGGGTTGAAAGGGCTGTTACCGGGACACTGGAAACGGCGGCGGAGATCCGGGAATCGACGAATCACATCCGGACGATGGTGACCGCCATCGCCCGCCAGGTCCTTCCCGATCCGCCCGGTTGAACTTGGGATCGGGTCGATTCCGAAACCCGTTTCAAAGCCGCCGGCGCTTCACCGGCGGCTTTTTCTGCGTCGTCAATTTGGAAGC
>JAAFHI010000302.1 GCA_013298335.1 Actinomycetota bacterium | reverse complement strand
CCGATGGTCTGGATGCCGTCGCCGTCCCAGTCGCCCACGATGGCGCGGTCGCTCGGAATCCCGAACGAAAACTGGACGTCGGCGTCTCCGTCGGCGATGCCGTGACGCAGATAAAACATGCCCTCCCGGCGGACCCCGAGCGTCGAAACGCCGCCGCCGTTCCAGTCACCGACCAACGGCTGGTCGGTCCCGATGCCATAGGTGAATCCCGAAGGGAAACTGTCGCCCGTCAACGACGGAAGCAGCCAGAAGGTGGCGGTGGAAGGGCGAAAAACGCCGACTGACCAAAGAATGCTGGGTGAATGATTCGACATGGAACGTCCGCGGATGTGAGAAGTGTGTTTCGGGAACGCGAAGGCGCTCCCGCCGTCGCGCGAGCATACCGAAGGCGGCGGAAAAAGTGAATTTCCCGCCACCTGGGACAACTCCCATATCCTGAAAAACAGATTATTCCAGCTCGAAAAATTGTTATTCTAGCTCAACGGATGGTTGGCAAAATTCCTGATTGACAGTTTGGAAATTCTTTCCTAGCGTCGTGACAAGCCCAGAATTTCATGTTTCATATTCCCGACCGGAATTCCCTTTCCGTCCCGGGGCCAGTCTTTCCATGTCCGTTTTCCGGACGTGAGTCAGGCTGAATCCAGCGTATTTCCGGGCCCTTAAAAAAGTAAAAACCCGTACCGGAGGAATGTTTCGAATGAACGTCAAGAGTCTCCTGACCAAGGCCATGATTCCCGTCTTCTGCTTCGCGAGCGTCGGCTTCGCGCAAGGCATCAAGGAACGCGGCGATGTCGCGGATTTCGCCGTCAAACCGGGTCGCGATACCCGTCGCTACGTCGCCAACGAACTGCTCATCCAATACCGGGCCGGTGCCGACGACAACGTCAAATCGGCGGCCCGCACCCGCATCCTCGGATTCAAAAAGGAAACCGTCCGCACCGCGGCTGCAAATGACCTGGTTGCCAAGGCGACCGGGAAAGGCACGGCCAAAGGCGACCTCGACCTCGTTGCGCTGCCCGAGAACGTGACCGTTCAGCACGGCATCGAAATCCTCAAGCAGGACCCGAACGTCGAATACGCCGAGCCGAACTGGATTTATACCCACGAAGCGACCTCCAACGACCCGCTCTATACCAACGGCTCGCTCTGGGGCATGTACGGCAGCGCGACGACCCCGGCCAATCAGTTCGGCTGCGGCGCGGGCACTGCCTGGGCGGCCAACCGCACCGGCAGCAACACGATCTACGTCGGCATCATCGACGAAGGCGTGCAGGTCACGCACCCCGACCTCCAGGCCAACATGTGGGTGAATCCGTTCGATCCGGTTGACGGTCGTGATAATGACGGCAACGGGTACGTTGACGACGTCAACGGCTGGGATTTCGCGGGCAACAACAACTCCGTCTATGACGGCGGTTCGCGCGGTCGCTCCGACACGCACGGAACGCACGTCGCCGGCACCATCGGCGGAAAGGGCGGCAACGGCGTCGGCGTCGCGGGCGTCTGCTGGAACGTGAAGATGATCAGCGGCAAGTTCCTCGGCTCGACGGGCGGAACGTCGGCCAACGCCATCAAGGCGGTCGATTACTTCACCGACCTCAAGACCCGTCACGGCCTCGACATCGTCGCGACCAACAACTCGTGGGGCGGCGGCGGTTTCTCGCAGGCGCTCTTCGACGCGATCCAGCGGGCCAACAATGCCAACATCCTCTTCGTCGCGGCGGCCGGCAACGGCGGCTCGGACGGCGTGGGCGACAACAACGACTCGGTGGCCAACTACCCGTCGAACTACACCAACAGCAACATCATCGCGGTGGCTTCGATCACCAGCACGGGCGCGCTTTCGTCGTTCTCGAACTTCGGCGCGACCACGGTCGATATCGGCGCGCCGGGATCGAGCATCCAGTCCACGCTGCCGTTCAGCAAGTACGGCGCGTACAGCGGGACCTCAATGGCGACCCCGCATGTGTGCGGCGGCGTGGCCCTCTATGCGGCGTCGAATTCGGCCCGCGGCGCGGCGCTCAAGTCGGCGGTGCTCGCGGCAGCCACCCCGACCCCCTCGCTGACCGGTCGGTGCGTGACCGGCGGTCGCCTGAACGTCAGCGGCTTCTAATCACGACGTTTGTCGCATGAACAAACCGGGACGCGCTCCGCAAGGAACGTGTCCCGGTTTTTCCATGTCACGGCTGAAAGATTTTGATTTCAGGTCACTGAATTTCCATACTGTTGCCGAAACCGAATCAATCACCCAGGGGGAACGATGGAATTCACCGAATTACTCCCGCCACTCCACCGACTGAGCCATGCCGATAAACTGCGGGTGATGCAATTCCTGCTCACTGAAATTACTCAGGAAGACGCTGTTCACCTGAATCCAAATACCGAATATGAAATTTGGTCGCCCCATGACGCCGTAAGTGCCGGGAATGCCCTGCTTCAGGCATTAGCGGCGGTCGCCTGAACGTCAGCGGCTTCTAATCACGACGTTTGTCGAATAAACAAAACCGGGACGCGCTCCGCAAGGAACGTGTCCCGGTTTTTCCATTTTCGCGGGTTCTACGGTCGGGCCATTCGAATATGCCTTCCCATAGCCTCGCCCGAGCGCTCCGGCTATGGGCTATCATCTATAAAACCTTTTCTTTTATGGATTTAGCCAGAAAACAGATCGCGAAAAACGACCTACTTCTGAAGAAACCGCGCGATGCCCGCCTGGCAGTCCGGCGTCATGCGCGAAACGACATTGATGTCGGCGCCGCTGCGGAGCGCGTTTTCGAAACCGAGTCCGTCCATGTGATAGAGCAGCCGTTTCATCAGGTACATCGCCGACGCGCTGCGCGAGGCGAGTGTCTTGACGTACTCCGCGAATTTCGCCTCGAATTCCCCACCCGGAAACACCCGGCTGACAAAGCCCCACGCCTCGGCTGTGGTCGCGGAAATCGGGTCCCCGACCGCCATCCATTCAAAAGCGCGCTTTTCGCTCAGGTTGCGCCGCAGAATCGCCATCACCATCGCCGGTACAAACCCAATCTTTACTTCGGGATAGCCAAACTGCGCCGTGTCTTCGGCGACGATGATGTCGCACGCGGAAGCCAGCCCGCACCCGCCCGCGAGCGCGCGTCCGCGCACCGCCGCGACGATCGGTTTCGGGCAACGGCGCATTTGAACGAAGAGATTCATCAGCGACTCGGCGTCGTCGAGGTTCTCCAGTACGTCGTTTTTCGCGATTTTTTCGAGGGCGGAGAGGTCCGCGCCGGCGCAGAAATCCTTGCCCGCGCCGGTCAGGACGATCACCCGCGCTGCGTCGTCGGCTTCGGCGGTCCGAACGGCGGCGGCGAGGCCGCTCATGATGGCGTCGTTGAGGGCGTTGCGTTTGTCGGGACGATTGAGCGTGACGGTCGCGACGCCGGCGGCGACGTCGTACAGCACAGCGGTCGGTTCAGTGGACATGACGGTTTTTTCCTTGGGTTAAAAGTACGATTTGAACGAGCGTCGCCTGATATACAACGCCGAAGCCGTTTGGTAAAAGGCCGTACCCGGAATTTCACGAACTCGGTTCTTTCCCTTGAAAAACATCACTGTCGCCATCACCGGCGCAAGCGGCTCAATTTACGCCCAGCGCCTGCTCCACTACCTCGACGAGAGCGACGCGGTCGGCTGCGTCAACCTGCTCCTGAGTCCGCTCGGCGTGACGGTCATCCGCGAGGAACTCGACCTGCCGCTCGCCGGGACCAAAGCCGCCGACGTCGAACTTTTACTTGGACGCCCGAGCGAAAAAATCAAACTCCTGCCCGTAAAAGACGTCGGCGCGACCATCGCGAGCGGGTCCTACCCCTCGGACGGCATGATCATCGTCCCGTGCAGCATGGGCACGCTCGGTCACATCGCCGCCGGTATTTCCCGCGACCTGATTCACCGCGCGGCGGACGTTTCCCTCAAGGAACGGCGAAAACTCATTCTCGTCGTGAGGGAAACCCCGTTCAATTCCATCCATTTAGAGAATATGTTGCGGGTCGAACGCGCCGGAGCGCTCGTCATGCCCGCCGCGCCGGGCTTCTACCACAAGCCGCAAACCATCACGGAACTGGTCGATCACCTCGTTTTCCGGATGCTTGCGCACCTCGACGTCCCGCATCCGAAAGACACGGTCTGGCCGGGGCGGCGGCACGAACTTCAGGAGTAACAACGGTTTATGAAGAAAATGGCGGTTCTCGCGCTCACTTTCCTGTTTTTCCTCGGCTGCGCGAAACCGCCGGCCCCGGCTCCGGTCGTCGCTTCCGCCACCCCAACGCCCACGCCGGTCGTCGCGCCGGTTTCTCCCCCGGAGAAAACCGTCGATCTTTCCGCGCATTCCGCAAAAGATGGAAAACTTGCCTTCAACGGCTATGTCGCAACCCGTGAAGCGATAAAGATTGAAGGCCGGGATTACTTTCAACTGACGATTCGCCGCAACGGGCGGGTCGTACGGGTACTCGACCGCCAGTCCACGACGCTTGAATTCGGTCTTTTCGAATTCGTGAAAGGGCGTCCGCCGTTCCTGTTCGTTGAAAGTTTCAGCGGTGGCGCGAATTGCTGCGCCGTTTTGTCGGTTTATGACATCAGGGCAGGTTTCAAAACGGTTTTTTTCAACGGCAGCAAGTCGATTTTCATCACGGACGTGAATGGCGACGGCACATTCGAGATTGCTCTCGCCTACATCGGCTTTGACTATTACGAGTGCTTCACCAACCTGACTTCACCCCGTCCGGCCATCATCCACGCTTTCGATCTCAAAAAGGGCCAGTTCACGGTTGCATCACATCGTTTTTCGGAGTTCACCCTGAGGGGGATCGAAAATCTGAAAGCCGAAGCCGACGAGATCGGCAAAACAATCCGCGACCCGAACGCAAAGCGGTATGACGCCCGCGAAAACTGTGACTTTCTCGCCAAAGTACTGGAAATACTGCTGATATACGTCTTTGCGGGGAGGCGCGACGAGGGCTGGGCGTATTACAATCGCGTCTACACGCTTTCCGACCGAGCGGAAATGCGGGTCAAAATCGAGAAAAGGCTGAAGTCCGACGAAGAGTACCGCGCCATTTACGTCAGGTGACGCCCATGCACGATTTCGAATCCGAACCGGAAACCGTCACGGAGAGTACGGAAATTTCCCCCGAGGAAACCGCCGCGAAGCAGTCGGCGCTGGCCCAGCTCGACCTGTTTCGGCGGGTCCAGCGCGCGCGGAGCGAATCCATCGACGACCGCCGCGATCTGGCGTTCGACGGGGCGGATGAAGTTTTGAATGCGCTGATCGACAACGAGGAAACCGTCGAGGAAGAGTTGACCGTGATCGTCCGGCGGCGCGACGTGAACGCCGAAATCCTGCGGCGGCTCGCGGGCGACCGACGGGTACTCGACAGTCACCGCCTGCGCCGGATGCTCGTTTTGAACGCCAAACTCCC
>JAAFHI010000636.1 GCA_013298335.1 Actinomycetota bacterium | reverse complement strand
GCTGTCGTCGAGCGCGGCGATGAGGGGATCGACGGCGCGGAGGTCACCGAGCGTTCCGAGCGCGGCGGCGACGGCGCGGCGGGTGGCGAGGTCGCCGCCGTTCCGCAATCTGACGAGTTTGTCGAGCGCGTCGGGTTCGCCGAGTTGTCCGAGCCGGAGGGCGGCTTCGATCCGCCTCGCGGGCGGCAGCGCGGCATCGGCGAGGCTGGCGTTGAGGGAATCGGCGGCCACGCCCAGATTTTCGAGGGCGAAGACCACGCCCGGAACCGGACGTTCCTGTGCATCGAGCCGCGCCGAGATCAGCGCCGGAATGACCTTTTCCCGGTCGAATGTACCAAGCGCGGCGACAAAAACCTTCCGAAGTTCAGCCGGTGGATCGTTTTTCAACCGGACGGTCAGCAGCGCGATGGCTTCCGCCTCGGGCGCGTGGGCGACGGTGCGCGCCGCGGTTTCGCGGGCCTCCGGATCCGGGTCGGTCAGGGCATCGACGAGCGGCTCAAGCGGAAGGTCGGCTCGGAAGGCTTCGAGCGTCGTGAGCGCGGCACGCCGCTCGGCGGTGCCGCCTTCCTTTAAAAGCCTGACCAGAATCGGGACCGCGCGCGGATCGGGCGTCGTCCGCCAGCGGTCAAGTACTTCATTCCGCGTTACTTTCGGCAGTTTGAAGAATTCGGAGACGACCGTTGAGCCCGCTTCGGAATCCCCGAACGCGAAGAGGGTCACGGCGATTTCACGGTCGAGTTCGGGCGACGTCCCGCGCCATTGTTTCAACCCTTCGGCTGTGTCGGTGACACCGAGTGAACGCGCCGCGAAGACGAGCGCGGCCTTTTCATCCTTTGAACAATCAGTAGCAAGGCGTGCCCGGACGGCTTCCGACATCCGGGTATCGTGAAAACCGGCCAGCGCCCGCGTGGCCGTCAGTCGGACGGCGGCTTCCTCGCTGCCGAGCGCGGTCAATACGACCGGAATCCCCCGCGGGTCGCCGATTACGGCCAGCGCGCGGACGATGCGCGCCTGGGCGTCCCACGTCTCGCGGGGAAAGCGTTCGATTAGTTTCGGGACGGCGGCGGCGCATTTCGCCGTTCCGGCAAGCTGAACGGCGCGCGCCCGGACAAACCAGTTCTCGTCATCGAGCGCAGCCATCAGCGCGGTTTGCGCGGCGTCATCAAGCGGCGCGGCGGACGCGGCGAGGCGTTCGCCCCGCGCGAACCAGGCCGGTGAGTCCGCCGGAGTCTGGCCGAAGACTGGAAGCGCTCCGCCGAGGACGACAAGCCCACCGGAAAGAACGCTGACGATGACTTTCTTCATAAAGATGAACGCCGGAATCTGATCCGCAAAAGTTTTGGCACTGAGTTTGCTTTCCGAGTATGGCATCGGGAATCCCTTCCACAAAGCGAAACCCGAGAAGCCGTTGCCGCTGGTGTTTGACCGACCCATGACGGTGGGTTCCGTGAACCTCCGGTGGCGGGCTTGAACTCCATAACCTGTTGATGTGCAAGGAGAAAATTCGCGTGAAAAGTATTCTGTTCGCAATGTCGGGCGTGTTGTCGCTGGGCGGCGTCTATCAACCTCGCTCATCCCGTTTAGAAAAATAACATTACGTAACGTTACGTAATGTTAAAGCCCATTTTCAAAAACAAGACATCGGAAAGGAAAGTCAGTCATGTTGAAAAAAACGTTTTTCTCGCACTTTCGCCGCGCCGTGATTGGTGGCGCGCTGGCCCTGTCGCTACTCGGTATCGGGATGGCCGTCCCGGTGAACGCCGGGCCTCTTGATGAAGGGGCGTCCGCGCCGCCCAAAACCGACGAACCGAAGGTCCTGCCGGGCGAGTTCACCGACGCCAAGGCGATGTACCTCATTTTCGGGAACTACAACCCGCTGACGGAGGAATCCGAAACCACCATCACGAACAAGCAGGCGAGCAAATGTTACTTTCTTCACAGGCCTTTGAAAGGTTCGCCCGAAGCGGAAACCGCCAAATCTGGGAAGGACGCCGTCGAGCCGGATGGATTGTTCCCGGTCTTCGCCTCAACGCATTTCTCGCGGCGGTTTTTCGACCTGTCGGGGGAACGACAACTTATTCTTTTTTCACTACTTGGCGGAGAAGATCCCCATTTTCTTTCGCCAGTTTTGGCGGGGGCCCTGTTTTCGAGGGTAAAAGACGGATGGCGTCTGGACGCTTTCAACGGCTTCATCCGGAGAATGGGGGATTTCGGAAAACTTCCTCCGATGAAGCTCACCAAAGTTGGTGAAAATCGGTTTGGACTTGTCATTGTCGATACCAGTGAAGGAAGTGGAGGATCTTCTTCATTCCTTTACGTTATCGCCGAAGTTCAAGGAAACTTGGCGATGGTTTTCGAGGAAACGGAGTTCAGTGGAGCCTATTGCTCGGCGGATGGTCCGGGGGCGAAGAAATTGATCTATGAATTCAGTTCCCGGTACTCCTTCCAGAGCAAACGTCGCGCTGACTGGTACGACCTGAGAATTGTCACCAAAGGAACGCGCGAGCTTGAAAGTAATCCTCAGGACGACGAGTCCAAACGGTCGAAAGTCGTTTCGGCGAATCGTGCTCAGCGATTTGCCTTTAAGGATGGGCAATATCGTCCGGTTGAGTGACCCGGTAGGGCGTGGTATCAAGGCGGCGGCTTTGTCGAGGGGGTTCAACCCTTTCTCGAAACCGCCGCCCTTTCGATTTCACTTTTCTTTTCAAGGATGAAAAAGACGATGTCACGCTTGTTTTCCGCCGGTCGTATCGGTTTTTCCGCCGGGGTGCTGTCGCTGGCCCTTGGCGCGGTGGGGTGTCTGCCCAAAAAATCCGACCCCGTCGTGCCGCCTCCGCCACCGCCGGCACAGCAGACGCCGACCCAGGCGGCCACGCCCCCGCCTGCGCCGATTGATCCGTCAAAACTGATTTCCGGGGAATATGATGATGCCAAGGCAATGAAACTGGTCTTCGGGAATTACAACGCCAGGGAAAAACGGTCGGCGGTCAAACTCGATGCCGCCGGGGTGAAGGAATCCGGATTGAACGCCGGGGACGATACGAAATCGCTCGACGTGACGGCCTCGGTCTACTTCTCGAAGCCGTTTCGCCAACTGATTCTCGACCGGCGGTTGTTGCTGTTCACGTTCGTTCCGCCGAATTACGACTGCCACGCCTGCGCGCCATCGCTTGGCGGCGCGCTGTTTTCGAAGGTCGAGGGCGGCTGGAAGCTCGATTCGATTACAAGACACATTCTGACGGACGGCGCATTCGGCGAGCTTCCCGAACCGAAGATGATCAAACTCGGCAAGGAACGGGTCGGGATTGCCATCGAGACCGGTTTTACTTCGACCGGCGTCACGGAAGGGG
>JAAFHI010000590.1 GCA_013298335.1 Actinomycetota bacterium | reverse complement strand
GGCGTTTGCCTATGTCTACTTTTTGCGCTCGAAGGGGCTTTTGAACGGCCTCGCGGCGGGGACCAACTGGGTGTTCCGCGACGAGAGCATGCACATGAGCTTCGCCTTCGAGGTCATCCAGCAGATTCGAACGGAAGACCCGGACCTTTTCGACGACGACCTCGGCGAGACCATCACCGGCATGATCAAGGACGCCGTGGACTGCGAAATGATGTTCGCGGAAGACATCCTGAGCGGCGGCATCGCGGGCCTGTCGGCGACGGAAATGCGGCAGTACCTCGAATTTGTGGCGGACCAGCGCCTGACGCTGCTCGAACTTCCGAAGGTGTTCTACGCCAAGAACCCCTTCCCGTTCATGGAGTTGCAGGACGTCCAGGAACTGACCAACTTCTTCGAACGGCGCGTCTCGGCCTATCAGGTGAGCGTGACCGGCGACGTGGCCTTCGACGAAGCGTTCTAAAAAAACCGTTCCAAACGGGTTCAAAAAACGGGCGGACCTTCGCGGGTTCGCCCGTTTTCCATTTTCGGGATATTTCGGAACCTATGGCTTGCGCCATAGGCGAACGATCTTTCGGACGCTCCGCGCCCTCATACTTCCATTCCGCGCCCTCATTCTTGACTTCCATTCAAGGTGATTTCAGCCTATTTTCCTGAATCTCAATTCATTTTCAAAAAAGAGAACGAAACGCCGCGATGTCCCGACCCCGTGTCCTCGACCTCTGTCGTCTGCTGCCCGGTCCGCTCGCCGGACGCATGCTCGCCGAACTGGGCTTCGACGTCCTGCGCATCCTGCCGCCGACGGGCGACATGGCGAAACTCCTTTCGCCGAAACTCCACGACTGGCTTGAAACCGGCAAGGACGTCGAAACCGTCGATCTGAAATCCCCCGCCGGGACGGCCCGCCTCAAGGAACTCGTTCCCGACGCGGCGATCCTGATTGAAACCAACCGTCCGGGGGTGATGGAGAAACTCGGCCTCGGCCCGGAGGTGCTGCGGGCGATCAATCCGTCGCTCACCTACGTACGGGTCGCGAGCTACCGCGATGACCTCCACCACGACGCGCCGGGACACGACCTGACCTACCTCGCGGCGACCGGGATGATCGACCGGTTCGGCGAGGGCTGGAAACATCTTCAGATCGCGGACGGTACCGGGGCCTACTGGGCGGTCATCGCCGCGCTCGACGGACTCCGAAAGGGCGGCGGATTTTACGAGGTCTATCTGGAAGAAGCGCCGCTCGCGCTCGCCTACCCGCCCGCCGCGAAACTCGACGGTTCAATCATTTGCTACGGGTTGTACGCCACGAAATCCGGCACGCTCGCCCTCGGCCTGCTCGAACCGCACCTGTGGCAGAAGTTCTGCGCCGCGCTGGGCCGCGAACACTGGCTCGGCGCGGCCTTTTCGCGGTCCAGTGACTCGAATCCCGTCTTTCTTGAATTAAAAAACCTGCTTCTTGAGAAAACCGCCGACGAATGGGAAGCCATCGGGCTGGCCGCCGGTTTTCCGGCCCGCGTGGTTCGCGACTACACGCCCCCGACGTCGGTCATTCCCTGGAAAGAAACCCACTAAAATCTTTCCTCCGTGTCTTTGTGCCTTCGTGTCTTTGTGTTCAAAAAAGGAGCGTTCAATGTCGAGTAACGGTACTACCTGGCATCACTACCGAACCTGCAACCTGTGCGAGGCGATGTGCGGTCTCGACTTCACGATGAACGGCGACGAGATCGTCCGCATCGACGGCGACCGCGAGGACGAGTTCAGCCGCGGCCATATCTGCCCGAAAGCCATTGCGTTACAGGACCTCCACCACGACCCGAACCGGCTGAAATACCCGGTCCGCCGGACGGCCACCGGCTGGGAACGCATCGAGTGGGACGCGGCGTTCGATGAAGTCGCCAGCCGTTTTCTCGACATCCAGAAGAAATACGGCAACAACGCGCTCGGGGCGTACCACGGCAACCCGGCGGTGCATAACGTCGGCACGCTGCTTCAGTATCCGAACCTGCTGCGCGCCCTGCGGACGAAAAATATCTACTCGGCGAGTTCGGTGGACCAGTTGCCGCACATGCTCGCGTCCTACGCGATGTTCGGCCATCAGTTGCTGATTCCGATTCCCGACATCGACCGGACCGACTTCTTTCTCGTCATGGGCGCGAACCCGGCGGTATCGAACGGCAGTCTGATGTCCGCGCCGGACGTAGCGAACCGCATCCGTTCCATCACCGAACGCGGGGGCCGCGTGGTGGTGGTCGATCCGCGCCGCACCGAAAGCGCGAAACTGGCCGACACACACCATTTCATCCGCCCCGGCTCGGACGTTTTTCTGCTACTCGCCCTGCTGAACGTGATTTTTGCCGAAAATCTCGCCAAACCGGGCCATCTGGCGGCGTTTTCCGAGGGAATGGACACCGTCCGCGACCTCGTGAAGGATTTCACGCCCGCCAGTGTCGCCGACATCACGGGCATCGCCGCCGCCGACATCGCAAAACTCGCGAAGGAATTCGCCGCCGCCAAATCCGCCGTCTGCTATGGCCGCATCGGGCTGTCGGTTCAGGAATTCGGCACGGTCTGTCAGTGGCTCATCAATGTTTTGAACATTGTCACCGGCAATCTCGACCGCGCCGGCGGCGCACTGTTCGCCCGCCCGGCCATCGACCCGCTGCCGCAGCATCCGGCGGGACATTTCGCGATCTGGAAAACCCGCGTGCGCGGCCTGCCCGAATTCGCCGGTGAACTTCCGGTCGCCGGACTGGCCGAGGAAATTCTCACGCCCGGCAAGGGGCAAATCCGTGCGATGCTCACAAATGCCGGGAATCCGGTGATTTCGACCCCGAACGGCAAGCAGCTCGACGCGGCGCTCGGCACGCTGGAATTCATGGCGTCGGTGGATTTCTACATCAACGAAACCACCCGCCACGCGCACATCATTCTGCCGCCGACCGGGTCACTCGAACACGGCAACTACGACATCATCTTTCACCAACTGGCGATCCAGAACACGACGAAATACTCCCCCGCGCTGTTTCAGCCCGCGCCGGGCACGCGCCACGACTGGGAAATCTTCCTCGAACTGGAAGCAAGGCTGAAAAGCCGGACGCTCGCCGAAACGCTTAAGGCGCAGCTTCGAAAAGGCGTCATGACCGGCCTCGGCATCGAGGGAATGCTCGATATCGGCCTCCGCAACGGGCCGTACGGTTCGGGACTGAACGTGCTCGGCGACGGGTTGACCTTCGAAAAGGTCAAAGCCGCCCCGCACGGCATCCATCTCGGAGCGTTGAAACCGTCGCTGCCCGACCGGCTCTATACAAAGGACAAACGGATCGCCCTTTCCCCCGAACTTTTTGCGAACGATCTCGCCCGCGTGAAAGAAAAACTCGCCGCCAAACCACCCGCAAAGAACGGCGACGGCCTCCTTCTCATCGGACGCCGCCACCTGCGCAGCAACAACTCGTGGATGCACAACAGCGAACGGCTGGTGAAGGGAAAATCGCGCTGTACCCTGCTGATTCATCCGACCGACGCCGCGAAACGCAAAATCGCCGACGGACAGACCGTCAAACT